>JAUVBS010000104.1 GCA_030591105.1 bacterium
GAGCATGACCGCGGTGAGCGTCGCCAGTTAGCAGCTGCTCAGCGTGGCCAGCGAGTCGAAGAAGTCAGCGTTGCACACGACGGTCAGCACGCCGGCCACGTCGCCTTCGCTGGTGAAAACCGGTGCATGGGCCGATTTCTGGTATAGCCGCTCGCGGCGGTAGAGGTGCGAGACCGACGGAAAACCGGCCACTGCCTGCTGAACGGAACCTTGGTCGAGTTGCCAGAAAACGTTTTCTTCACCACGCGCCAGACGCCCTGACGCCGAGATGAGCACCTGACCGAACGGATCACAGAGAGTGACCTCCGCCAATCCATTGCGCTGACGGATCTCCTCCAGGCGGAAACTCAACCAGAGAAATTCAGTAGTCTCCTCGGTGTCGAAGCCCCAGGTCTGGACCGCGTCGCCGTCCTCGATGAGCAGGGCACTGGTGGTCGCCACCGCGAGCAGACGATCGCCGAGCGCCGCTTCGAGTCGGGTGCGGGAGGCCTGATAGAACCAGAACAGGGCGCCCGCGACCGCCGCGAGGATGGCCAGATAGGCCAGCAAGCCACCGCCGAACCAGCGCCGCCGCGTGGTCACTCCGCTGCCACTCACGGCTGGCGGCTGTCAGCCGCGTCGGGTTGTGGCAGCTCCACCGTGTCGTAGCTGCGCCGTGGAAAATCGGCCATGGCCTCGGACTGCTGGCGGGCGTGGTAGCTCGAACGCACCAGCGGGCCAGCTTCAACCCAGGCCAGCCCCAGATCACGGCCAACCGTGGCCAGCGCCGCAAACTGTTCCGGCGTGTAGAAACGATCCACCGGGTGGTGGCGATCGCTCGGCTGCAGGTACTGGCCGATGGTCATCACCTCGACTCCGTGGGCGATCGCATCGCGTAGCAGTGCGATGATTTCATCGTGGGTCTCGCCCACACCAACCATGATGCCGCTCTTGACCATCGGCGCGCGGCCGTGAGCGTCCGCCCAGCGCCGCGTTCTCTGCAAAAGCTGTAGCGAGCGTTGGTAATCGGCCTGCGGCCGGAGGACCGGGTAAAGACGCGGTACGGTCTCGAGATTGTGGTTCAATACGTTGGGCCGGACCGCGAGGACTGTCTCGAGGGCCGCCTGGTCACCGCGAAAATCGGGGATCAACACCTCGACTCCGCAGCCCGCAGCCCCATCGGTTATCGCCGTAATGGTCGCCGCGAAGTGTGCTGCGCCACCATCCGGCAGATCGTCCCGATTCACCGAGGTCACCACCGCGAATTTCAGGCCGAGATGGTTGACCGCCTCGGCGACACGTCGTGGCTCATCCTCTTTGAGCGGCGCGACCCGGCCGCCGGGAATATTGCAGAAAGTGCAGTGGCGGGTGCAGGTCGGTCCCATCAACAGGAAGGTCGCCGTCCGACTGGCGAAGCACTCGCCGCGGTTGGGACAGTTCGCTTCCTCGCACACGGTGTCGAGGTTGGCGCTACGCAACAACCGCTTGACCTCGTTGTAAACCGGCCCGCCCTGACGCTTCATACGTAGCCAGGACGGCTTGCGGAGCTGCTCGGGCAGGTTGTCGTGCGTGCTCAACGGTGTCACCTTCTGACCCGGTTACCGCGGTGATCGGCGCCGTGACCGTCGCGATCGCCCGTGGACGGTCGCGGGCTCAGCGCTCCGCGAGGGCGAACGATTCGGCAATCTCGAAGCGGCCGTCAGCGAACGTCACCGTCGCCGCTTCGACGGTCGGATCGTGCTCGAAGACAAGGATGAATCGCTCCTCGACCGCGCGGCTCAGAAACTGTTTCTTTTCGTCGAGGGTCAGCAGCGGATTGAGGTCGAAACCCATGATCCACGGCACATGCACCTGACTCGCGAACGGAATCAGATCGCCGCAGTAGACCACGACGCCGTCTGGAGTGTGAAATTCCACCATTTGCTGCCCCGGAGTATGGCCGTGGATCGGCGTGACCCGGACGCCGGGAGCGATCTCCTGCTGGCCGTCGATCAGTCGTAGCTGCCCGTCCTTGGCCAGGAGGTCGAAGTCGTCACTGCGGAAACTGGCCCGGTCGCGTTCTGTCGGTTGTTGTGCCCAGCTCAGTTGTTGACGCTGGACCCAGTGACGCGCGCGGGCAAAGGTCGGAACCAACCGATCCGAGCCGTGCTTCACCGCTCCCCCGGCGTGGTCGAAATGCAGATGGGTCAAGATCACGTCGGTGACCGAATCGGCCGTGATCCCGGCTTCGGCCAGTTCGGCCACCAGCTGGTTGGGCCGTCTCTGCATGACGAATATCTTTCGCTGCTTGTCTTCCCACCGGTCCCCGATACCGGTGTCGACGAGGATACGGCGGTCGCCGTGATCGACCAACAGACAGCGCAGGCAGAGCTGAATGCGGTTGGCATCGTCGGCCGGATGATGCTTCTCCCACAATACGCGGGGCACGACCCCGAACATCGACCCGCCGTCGAGCTTGAACAGGCCGTCGTTGAACACGCGGAAGCGCCAGTCACCCAGATTCATGCCGATCTCCCGTGTTACCTAGTCTTCGTGGCAGCCGCTGCTGACAAGGAAGCGCGACGCCGAGTCGTACGCCAATCGACGCTGCCGATGGCCAGGCAAGCTTAAGCTGTCCGCGCGGATCGGGCAACGCCGCAGGTAACCCGGCCACAGCTATCGACGTGCTGGCGTCCACACCGCCGCCAGCCCATCTTGGCACCGGAGGTGATACGGTGCGATTCGACCGGCCCCTGGTCGCAGGACGATTCCTGCGCCGCGAAAAACGTTTCCTCGTCCATGCCGAGCTAACCGACGGCCGTCGGGTCGTTGCCCATACCAACAACACCGGCAGTATGAAAGGGTGCCTCGCACCGGGCCACCGCCTCTGGCTCAGTCCGGCGGCCAATCCCGCCCGCAAGCTCCAGTGGACGCTGGAGATCGTCGAGGCGCCGTCGGCCCGGCCGACAGGTCGCCGGCAGGGCCCGATCAAGGTCGGTGTCAATACTTTGCTGGCCAACCGGCTCGTACGTGAAGCGATGGAAAACGGCGTGATCGGCGAACTGTCGGGCTACCATCATCTGAGGTCGGAGGTCCAGATAAGTGGGTCCCGATCGCGGATCGACTTCGCTCTGGAGACCGAACACAGAACCGGTGCCGCCACCGCGGCACAGACGTGGGTCGAAGTCAAAAACGTTTCGTTGGTCGAAGCGGGACGGGGGTTGTTTCCCGACGCCCCTACCGAACGCGGCCGGCGGCACCTGACGGCGTTGGCCGAACGTGCGGCGGCCGGCGATCGGGCGGTGCTGGTATTCTGTATCCAGCGCGGTGATGCGCAAAGCATGGCGCCCGCCGACGGCATCGATCCCCACTACGGACGTTTACTACGCGAAGTCGCCGCGGCGGGGGTCGAGGTTCTGCCTTACCGAGCACGCGTGACGCTCGGCAGCATCGTCTTGCGGGATCGGCTGCCGCTCGTGCTGGATTGAAACGAGGGCTAAACTGGCAGAGCCGTACCGTCAAGCACGCTGCGGTAGACCGCCTCGGTACGGGCGAGCATGTGAGTGAGCGAGAAGACTCTCTCGACGCGTTCTCGCGCGCGGTGACCGATGACGCGGCGTAACTCCGGCTGGCGCAACAGGTCGTCCAGACGCGCCGCGAGTGCAGACGGGTCGTCCGGCGCGACGAGATAGCCGTCCACACCGTCGGTAATGATCTCCGGGCTACCGCCGCTGGCCGTGGCGACGACCGGGTGCCGGTTGGCCATGCCCTCGAGGGTCACCAGCCCGAACGGCTCGGCTTCCGAGGCGACTACCTGGACGTCGAAATCGGCGCTGGCTCGCTCCGCATCGTCGACATAACCGAAGAAGTGGACGTACCTTTGCAGACCGAGATCGCCTGCACGTTGGCGTAGAAACGACTCGTAACTACCGCCGCGCGGATCATCCCCCAGGATGAAGATACGAAGCCGATCCCAGCCGTCGTGGACCAGCAACTGGCCCGCTGCCAACAGCGTTTCGATACCCTTGGTCGGACAGAGGCGGCCGACGAAACCGACGACCAAGGTTTGCGAATCGAGGCCGAGGCTGTCACGCAGACCGTCGCGTTCGGGCAGCGAACGGGCCGTGTCGACTCCGTTGTAGATCGTGATCACGCGGGCTGGATCGACAACCCGTGATCTCAAAATGCCGTCGTGGACGGCATCGCTGACGGCGATCATCGCGCCGATACGGCGCAGAAATGGGCGTTTCAAACGCGGTTTGGAGAACGGTTGAAGTTGATGACGGGAACCGACGTTACCGATGGGCAGGGTGGCCGTTGCGAGCGCGGCGATGTAGTGGTCGCGGGGTGTGTGAGTATGCAGGATCTGCACCTGCTCGCGGCGTAACCAGCGCCACAACCGCACCATACCCACCGGTTCGTACCAATCGACCAGCGGCAATCGGTACACCGGTACATCGTTGGCGGTGAGCTGGCGAGCCAGCGCGCTATCGGGACGGACGACGCACTGGACGTCGTGGCCCCGCGCGCGCATGCCGGCAGCCAGGTTACAGAGGTGAACTTCACCACCATAATACTCCGTTTGCGTGCTCAGATAAGCGATCTTCATCGTGTGGAGCGCGGAATCATCGGCCCGCGCCGGCCGGACAGCGTTGACAGTTTTTCAATATTAGCCTAGCTTCGATCTGACTCCAACCGGTAAGAACGCCGGTTTTGTCTTGGTGGCTGGATCGAGCCTTTTGCTGCCGCGCCACACACTCGCGGGCCGCGGCGAGACAATTTCGTTTTGCCGAATGGAGACGCCTTGGGCCCCGTACGCACCACCCTTGTTAACCGTCTCCTCTGGTTACTCTTGGGACTCGCCATCGCCATGACTGCTGCGTTACCGGTCGCCCCCGCCCTAGCCCAGCACGGACAGGAGTCAATTCCGGTCGAAGCCACCGAAACCGCCGTCCCAGACGGGACGCCGGACCACCGGCCCGCTACCGATCAAGGCCACGGCGCGGCGGCAACCCACGTCGACCCGGTGGGCCAGCTACCACTCTGGACGATATTTCCGTTCGTGGGGATCTTGCTCTCGATCGCGCTGTTCCCACTGGTCGCGCCGCACTTCTGGCACCGCCACTTCCCCAAAGTGTCGGCATTTTGGGCGCTGCTCTTCGCGATCCCGTTCTTGCTCTATCTCAAGTCGTCTGCAGTGGAATCGATCCTGCACATCTACCTGATCGACTACATCCCGTTCATCATCCTGCTGTGGGCACTGTTCACCGTGGCCGGCGGCATCTACGTCGGTGGTGAGATGCGCGGTTCGCCGCGGGTCAACCTGGTGCTGCTGTTGATCGGGACCGCGCTGGCGTCGTGGATCGGCACCACCGGCGCCGCGATGGTGATGATCCGGCCGCTGCTGCGGGCCAACGCCTGGCGGGTACACAAGGTGCACGTGGTGATCTTCTTCATCTTCCTCGTGGCGAACATCGGCGGCAGCTTGACGCCGCTGGGCGACCCGCCGCTGTTCTTGGGTTTCTTGCATCAGGTCCCGTTCTTCTGGGTCACCAAAGCGCTGTTACCGCACATGTTACTGGCCGTGAGTATTCTCCTGGTCATGTTCTTCGCCATCGACACCTATTACTACCGCCGGGAAGAGTCCAAGCCCGAACCGACACCAGGCGAGCGCGGTATCTACGTCGAGGGTCTGCACAATCTGGTCTTCCTGGGCGGAATTATGGGCGCGGTGATTTTCTCCGGTGCGGTGCGACTGCAGCACGTCCCGATCTACGGCCACCTAGCGGTGGAGCTGCAGAGCTGGATCCGCGACGGCTTCTTGATCATGATGGGGCTGTTGAGTCTCTTGACCACGCGCAAGTCGATCCGCAAGCATAACGAATTCAGCTGGTTCCCCATTCAGGAAGTGGCCTATCTGTTCGCGGGCATCTTCATGACCATCATCCCGGCACTGGCGATATTGAAGGCGGGCCCGGACGGCGCCCTCGCCGCGCTGACCAATACCGTCCACGGTGCGGTACGGTACTTCTGGGTTACGGGGTCGCTGAGCTGCTTTCTCGACACCGCGCCTACCTATCTGACCTTCTTCAACGCCGCCCTCGGTGATCTCGGTGCCGCAGAAGCCGAGGTACCGGCCATGCTTGGCTACGTCGCCGGTGTGGCGCCAAATCAGGAATTCATCCGCGATCTGACCGCCTTCAGCGTCGGCGCGGTGTTCATGGGCGCGATGACCTACATCGGGAACGCGCCCAACTTCATGGTCAAGTCGATCGCCGAGGAGAGCGGCATCCCCATGCCAAGCTTCTTCGGGTACCTGTTGCGGTGGTCGATCCCGATCCTGATTCCGGTGTTCGTGATCATCACCCTGATCTTCTTCATCTGAGGAGTCGAACGATGCCCAGCGCCAGCAAACGAACCGCCCGGCCGAGTTTCTACGAGGTCGTGTTCCAGGGTAGTCCCAAGGTCGTGCGCGGGTTCTTGGCCGGCCTGCAGATCGGGTGCGGCGTACAGACTACGATCCTGTACCATTTCGACGCCGGGATCTTCGACGAGTCACAAGCCGGACGACTGGCCGAGCGTATCGGCTTCAAGCGTGCCGACTGTCACGTCGTGGTCGACCGCTCCCTGTGCGATCGGTTACGTAAGCTTGCCGACGAGATCGCCGAAGAGACAGGGCTGGTGATCGAGTCGTGCCGTAACGTACGCAGTGCGGAAATGTCGTTCAAGTTCACGGTCTACGCGCGTCGCTACCAACAGGAAATCATGAAGTTGATCAAGGAGTTGCCGGCAGGACTGCGCGTGGCGGACTTCCAATATCACGAAGATATCGATCCCCGCGCGGAGGGCATCGAAGCTTACGCCCCGGCCCACGATTACGCGGCGCACGGCGAGGGCAAGATCATCGGCCGCGTCGACCTGCTGGTCGAACACCGACGTAAGCTGGCCCGTCAGCCGTTGATCGAGGAAGGCGAGATCCATCTCAAGCTAGCGTAGCCGGACGCGGTCGGGCTGGCGATGGGCTAGAACTCGGCTGCCGAACCTCCAGGAGATTCGGCAGCCGAGTTTTCTGTTTGGCCGCGCACGAAGCGCGGCCAAATCGGCAGTCAAGCCAGCAGTCAAGCCGGCAATCAAGCCGGCAGTCAAGCCGGCAGTCAAGCCGGCAGTCAAGCCAGCAGTGAACCGTGCC
>JAUVBS010000208.1 GCA_030591105.1 bacterium
GGCGACGACCTGGCGTACGACCTGGCCAATTCCGGTAGCGCGACCCTCGCGTTCTTGAACAACTGGATCGGCGTGGACCATCAAGTCCAGTCGATCAGACCCATCATCAACAACCAGAGCGCTCCGTACGTGAACGTTGTGCCGGGCAATCCAGTCTTCGCGAGTGTTGACGAGTGGATCGCTTTCGGTGGTTGCCCCGGCATCAACACCTTCGACGGTGTCGTGACGACCACAGCGATGCGCGTCGCGGAGTTTCTCACTCCGGATGGCCAGGGCGGCGCTTACCCGTACGCCGCGGCGACCTACAACGAAGTGACCGGTTTCGACAACCAGTTCGTGTACCTGCCATACGACTTCTCCTTTATCTACACCGCTCCTGGGAACCACGGTTTTCCCGCCCGGGCCAAGCTCCTCAGCGACGTGTTGTTGACATTCAATTTTATCGGCGGCGGCGGCATAACGCCGGTCCCCGCAGCTGACGTGTTCGCGGTGCGGAACTTTCCCAACCCGTTCAATCCCCAGACGAAGATCGAGTTCATGTTGCCCCAGCGCGGCCACGTGACGGTGAAGATCTACAACGTCCGCGGCGCGTTGCTACGGACCCTGGTGGACGACGTCCGCGACGCGGGTGTGATACACGAGGCGATCTGGAACGGTACCGACGACCGCGGTGCCGAAGTCTCGTCAGGTCTCTACTTCTACGAGGTCAAGAGTGGTGGGCTGACCAAGGTCAGCAAGATGACCCTCGTCAAGTAGCACTCCGATAGCGCGGCAAGATAGGTGAGGGCCCCCCGGGGGGCCCTCGTCGCTGTCGCTCTCAGCTTTGGCATGTCGGCCGAATCGGTTATGATGAGCCCATTCGAAACAACGCATCTGTGCCGCAGCCCTCCTGACATTCAACCCGTTGGATTGCAACATGATCGGTCAGACCATATCCCATTATCGAATCGTCGCGAAGCTGGGCAGCGGTGGGATGGGAGTGGTCTACGCGGCCGAGGATCTGCAGCTCGAGCGTTCCGTCGCCCTGAAATTCCTGCCTCCTCATGCCCTCGACAGCGAACAAGATCGGCAACGCTTCCAGCGCGAGGCGCGCGCCGCCGCGGCCCACAATCACCCCGCAATCTGTACGATCTACGAGATCGCCGAGGAGCGGGGGATGACCTTCATCGCCATGGAACTGGTCGAGGGACAGACGCTGAAGGACCGTATTGCCGCGGCGCCGCTCACGGTGTCCGAAGCACTCGCCATCGCCGAGCAGATCGCGGCCGGGCTGGCCGAGGCCCACGCCAAGGGTATCGTGCACCGCGACGTCAAACCGGCCAACATCATGATCACGCCCACGGGTCGGGCGAAGTTGATGGACTTCGGGTTGGCCCGCACGGCCGGTGCCGCACGTATCACCCGTACCGGTACCACCACCGGCACGTTGGCCTACATGTCACCGGAACAAGCCCGCGGTGAAGCGATCGACCGGCGGACCGATCTCTGGTCGCTGGGCGCCGTGCTCTACGAGATGCTCACCGGTTCACCACCTTTTACCGGCGAGCACGAAGCAGCCATTCTCTACCAGATCGTCTATGGCGATATCGAAGCGCCGTCAGCGCAGGCTCCGGAACTGCCGGCTGCCATCGTGCAGATCGTGACCAGGGCGCTGCAGAAAGACACGACGCAACGATACCAGACGGCCGACGAGATCTTGGCGGACATCGCTCAGGCGGCGGGTCGGTCCGCGACATTTTCCGGCGAACGTCAGGCGCTGCTCTCGGTCCGGCTGCCCCGCTGGCAACGGCCCCGGCGTCTGGGGGCACTGATCTTCAATGCGGCTCTCGTCGTCATCGTCATCGTGGCTACGGCGTGGTACGCAAACCGCCACCGGTCCGCACTGCCGTCGTCCTTGGCCCTAGCGGTCATCGATTTCCCGGACATCGCCGATCCGACCGACCTGGTTGTCAGCGTCGGCCTGACCGAACTGGTCAGCATCGGTCTGATCGAGGCGAGCCCGGTACGGCTGGTCAGCCCCGAATTTCTCCACGATCTACAGCGAAGGCTCTTTGGCCCCGACCGCGGGCCCATCGCCGAGAATCAGGCCCTGGAGATCGCACAGCGTGCGGGAGCGACTCTGCTGCTGTCGGGTAGGCTGACCCGGCTCGCAGACCGCCAGTATGTGACCTGGCGGCTGGTCGATACCGGCACCGGGCAGATCCTGGCCGGCCGGCGGGTCGAGGGTCCGGACTGGGCTCACCTCGCCGATGAGATCATCGCCGGCGTCCTGCCACTGCTCTTTGACCGCAGCGGCGTCACCGAACGTGAAACTCCGCAGCCGGTCGGCGATCTCACGTCACACTCGCCGCGCGCCTTCGAGCACTACGTCGCCGGGGTCATCGCGACGAAATCGAGCCAACCTGAACAGGCACTCGCTGAGTTGCGGCAAGCCACCGCCATCGACACGACGTTCGCTCTGGCTTACTTCCAGATGAGCCGCGTCTACGCCAACCTCCTCGGCGGTACCCGCGACTTCGCGCGCACCCGCCTCTATGCGGACAAGGCGTGGGCGCACCGCGATCACCTCGGTATCAAGGATCGCATGCGTCTCGAAGCGTGGCGGGCTCGGGTAGATATCCAGGACGCCGAGGCGCGGAGTATCTTGCGGGAGATGCTGGTACGCTGGCCGGACGATCGTGAGACCCTCGGTGACTACACCGAGTTACTGTATAGCCACTGGTATTTTCAGGATGCTCTGGCGACGGCCGAGCTGGGGGCCGAGCTGTACACGGACGATCTCGACTTCCTGACGTTCCAGCACGAATGCCTGACGTTCTTCGGCCGTTTCGACGAAGCGGCGGCGGTAGCGCGCCGCTGTACCGAACGCGAGCCCGAGCGGGAGAACCTCTGGCAAAAACTGAGTGCGGTATACCTGCAACAGGCTCAACCCGACAGCGCGGAGGCGGCGGCCCGTCGCGCGCTGGCCATCGATCCTGGCTTCGTGCGCGCTCAGATCGGTCTGGGCCACTGCGACTACGTCCGCGGCGATCTCGCCGGGGCGACCGCTCAGCTCGAGCGGATCTACGCCCGCGAGGATATCTCCACCGGCGCGAGGATCCGCGTGCTGACCGCCAGCTCATTCCGACCCTCGCTCTCGATGCTGTACGCCGAGGCGGGCCTGTTGACCGAGGCGCTGGCCTGCTTCGACCGGGCCCAAGCGCTCACGGACGATCCGCTGAACCACGTCGCCATCGACGGACGGCGCTACCGGGCGCTACTACGGCTAGGTCGTCCTGCGGAGGTCCTCGCCTGGACCGACAGTATGCTCACTAACGGCGAGGGCCGGGCGGTCTGGTTCAACGCCAAGATGAACGAGGTAGCGGCTCTGGCCATGGTCGACTCGCTAGCTGCCGCCCGGGCGGCCGTGGCGGATCTGCTGGAGGCCGAGGCAACCGTCGGTGGCCTGGCCCGCTTCGTCGCCCTCAAGGGCCGTGTCGAGATCGAGTTGGCCGAAAAGGACTCCGACCGTGCCTTACAGACGCTCGCTGAGATCAGACGGAACGGTGTGCCGCGTGGCTGCATGTTCGACATCGACGTGCGGGACGCCGAGATACGCGCCTTGCGGATGGCCGGCAGACTGGCCGACGCGGTCACTGCTCTGGACGAGCTGCTCCGGCTGCACGGCGGCCACGCCATTGCCCACTACCAGCTCGGTCAAATCTATCAACAGCTGGATCGAGCGGAGGAGGCGGCGCAACAATACGAGACTTTCCTGACGATGTGGTCGGGTGCCGATGCCGGGTTGCCACAGGTCACGGACGCGCAACACCAGTTAGCAGCGTTGAGCCTGAGCCGGTAACGAACCGCTCGGAGCGACTCCCGCGTGATCGGCACTTTGCCCCCGGGAAGCATCGATGTTGTGGCCGCGGATCCAGAAAATTCGTTCGTTATAGTGATCGTAATCGACGGTGCGCTCTCGTGCCCGTCACGCTGATCGTGTAACTTCCCGGGCCGGTGAGCGTCTCACCGGCGAGTTTCCACGTGGGATGGTGAAATGTACGCATCGGATCTGGCTGCGGTCGAGGCGATTCGCGGCGGCGACCTGGAAGCGTACCGCGAACTGGTGGATCGATACCGCGACCGCTTGTTCGGGGTGCTCATGCGGATGACCGGTGACCGGCAGCTCGCCGATGAGCTGGCCCAGGACGCTTTCGTGAAAGCCTATCTCAATCTCGGGAAGTACCGTGGCGAGGCGGCTTTCGGCACCTGGCTGATACAGATCGGAATCCACGCGCTGCGGGACCGGTCACGCCAGCTGCAGCGGCAACGCCGGCAACGGGTCGTTTCGCTTGATGTGTACCGGGCAGGGGAGAACGAGGCAGCCGAACCGATGGCGCCGATTACCGAGACCGACTCTCTGGACCAGCTATGCCGGCAAGAAGACGACGCGACGATGCAAGCAGCGCTACAGCAATTGCCGGCCGACTACCGCGAGGTTCTGGTGCTCAAACATCTCGAAGGGTGGTCCTTCGCCGAGATTGCCGACGCCACAGGTGCCAGCACCGGCGCACTCAAGGTTCGGGCCCACCGGGCGCGGAGCCTGCTGAAAGAAGAACTGATGGCGCTAGGTTGGAGCGCGACGGATCATGACAACGGCTCGGCCGCCGCCGGCGGCGCCGAGAATGCAAAGGGATGACCATGGACAACCTGCTGGATCGGTACCTGGACGGCGAGCTGAGCGAC
>JAUVBS010000151.1 GCA_030591105.1 bacterium
AGGCCATCTACTGGGAGGCCGAGCAGCACGTTCCGTTCGACATCGACGACATCACTCTCGATTTCCAGATCCTACAAGATGACATCGGCGCCGGTCAGATGGAAGTTCTCCTGGTGGCAGCGAAAAAGGACATGATCTTCGGCCACGCTGATCTGATCCGCGACGCCGGCTTTTCGCCGCTGGTAATCGACGTCGCATCGTTTGCGAACCAGAATACGTGGGAGTTCTGCGCCAAGGCGACCTCGCCGGCACCGGAACTGGAAGAACCCCAGCTACCGGCTCCGGAAGACCTCGCGGCCGACTTCGACGAGGAATTGGAATTAGAGGATACCGAAACGCGAACGGAGGGTGAGTTCGTCGCGTTACTCGATGTCGGCGGTGGCAATACCAACGTCCATATCGTCAAGAACGGGGTGCCTTACTTCACCCGTGATCTACCCATCGGCACGACCCATTTCATCGAAGAATTCCAGAAGCAGCTCGGCTTGACTTACGAGACTGCGCAGGCGGTCGGCAAGGGGCATACCGAAGAGGTCGATGAGCAGTTGGTCAACGATATCGTGCGCACGGTCGGCGCGGAGATCTATCAGGGGCTCGAGCCGTCGCTCAGTTACCTGAAGACTTCGGGCGAGTCGGAAGGAATCGACCGTATCGTTCTGAGCGGCGGCGGCGCCAAGCTGCCCGGTCTGAGCGAATACCTGGCGAGCTGTTACAACATACCGAGCGAACTCGCCGATCCTCTGGCGAATATCGATTACGATCCGGAAGTCTTCCGTGATGCGGACCCAGCGGAGTTGAGTCCGATGCTCAATGTCGGCATTGGGCTAGCGCTGCGAAAGGCGGTGGGAGAATGATCAGGATCAACCTGCTGCCCCGTGACGAGATCCCTACAAAACGGACCGTCACGATACCGAATCTCTCGACCTTCGCACCGCTGGTGCTGGTGGTCCTCGCGATCGGTGGGATAACGGTGGCCTATCTCTACCAGAGTCAACAGATCTCGGCGCTGGAGGAGATCATCGCCGAAGAGGAGGCGGAGAGCCGCCGCCTGGCGCCGGAGATCGCCAAGATCAAGCGCTTGAACAATCAGCGGCAAGATCTCAACTCGCGCCTCGATGTGATCACTCGCCTCGATCAAGACCGTTACTACCGGGTCCATTTGCTGGACGAGCTGAATCGCAGTGTGCCAGGCCACATGTGGTTGACCCGCTTCGAGGATATCGGCGGTGACCGTTACGCGGTCGAGGGTGTGACATTTTCGAACTTCCTGGTCAGCGATTTCCTGCAGAACCTGAACCGGTCCCCCTATTTCGTGGGGGTCGACCTGTTGGTGGCGGAGCGGGGCCTGATCAACGATGTCAAGGTCGTCAAGTTCAAGGCCCAGACCACGGCTGTGCGGCAAGCGTCCGCGGCGCCATTCGACGGCTGAACGGAGGATTGCTCAGATGAATATCGACTTCAAGGATCCGAAATTCTTGCGCTGGGCCGGAGCGATCCTCGCCATCGTAGTGATCGTACCGCTGTACTACAAGTCGACGATGTACCCGTTCACCTACGCCTCGCGACAGAAGAACGTCGCTCGACTCGAAGCTCGACATAACGAGTTGAGCCGAGACCTGGAGAAGGCGCGGCTGTTGGTGCGTAATCTCGAACGGGTCGAGAAGGAATACGAGATACTGCGCGAGCAGTGGCAGGTGGCGCAGACTCTGTTGCCGGAGCAGAACGAGGTACCCAACCTGCTGCGCAAGGTTACCGCGGCGGGGCAACAGTCGGGTGTCGAATTCGATCTCTTCCGACCGCAAGCGTCGGTGCCGCGCGGTTTCTACGCGGACAATCCGGTCGAGGTGACGATCATGGGCGGCTACCACCAGACCGGTGTGTTTCTGAGTCGTCTGGCCAACCTCAACCGCATCGTAAACGTATCGAACTTGAGCATCAAGGGTGTGTCCGATCAGGAAGATTCACCTTACAGCCTTGAGACCTCGTTGACCTTGACCGCCTACACCCTCGGGGTTGGCGGGGCCGGTGTGCCGGCTGAAGGTCAGGGCCAACAGCTCGTTTCGAGCGGCGACGGGCAGCAGCCCAGCAACGCTTCGCAATAGGGAGAACCGACCATGACTTTGAGGGCCATTCGCTTCGTCGTAGCGCTGACCGTGGTGGTGGCAGCCGGTTTGCTGGTCACGGCGTTGACCGATGTCAGCCAGGCGAGCGGCACACCAAACAGCGGCGAGGTCGTCTCTTCGTCCCCGTCGCAGGAGGCTCGCGAGCGGATCAACCGGATCCGACGCAATGAGTTCTTCTACCAGTCTTTTGGCCGTAACGATCCGTTTCGGACGCTGGTCGGCGGTGAGTATCAGCCGCTGTCAGGCGCCGAGCTGGTCGACCTGAATACGGCGAGGCTCGTCGGTATCATGTGGGGCTCGGACGATCGTTTCGGTCTGGTCGAGGACGGAGACGGGTTCGGATACATTCTGCGGGTTGGCGATCGGGTGCGCAATGGCCGCGTCTCCGCCATCCGTACAGAACAGCTCACGGCTAGGATCACGCTCTACGGGATCACCAACACCGTGCTCCTGAAGATCGAAAGAACGGAGGGTTGATCATGTTCGGAAGGATCCGCAACGTGGGCTCGCTACTTCTGACAGGAACGTTCGTGCTCCTGCTCGCCGGTACGGCGATTGCCCAGGACCAGGAAACCCAGGATCAGAATGCCCAAGATCAGGTGACTCTGGATCAGGCGCCCCCAATTCCGGTGGCCGAGAATGCGCTACCAGAAGATCCGGGTCAGATCTCCATCAATTCACCGCCGTCCCAGCTGGCAGTCCAGCGCAGCCGTCCGGTGTCGCTCGACGTCCAGAACGCGGAGATCAGCACGGTCCTGCGCAGCTTGGCCAGCTTTTCCGGCGCTAACATCGTTGCCTCACCTCGGGTAGAGGGCAAGGTGACAGTCAAGTTGGAGGACGTACCGTGGGTCGAAGCGCTCGGCGTGATCCTGCGTGCCCATAGCTTCGACTACGTCGAGGAGAGCGGTATCTTTCGCGTCGATACAGCCGAAGCGCTGCGCCAGGAGTCATTGGCGCAGAAGAAAACTGAACGCCAGGTGGCCGAGCTGACCGAACTGCAACTCGGGAAGTCGACGTTGAGATTCGCCAGTGCCGCCGAGACCCGTGGTGCGCTCGAGGAGATGCTCACCCAGCGTGGTACCATCGATATCGATGTGCGAACCAATTCGTTGTTGATCAACGACATTCCGTCGCGGGTTGCGCTCATCCAGGAAATGGCCGAGCAACTCGACTCGCGGACACCGCAGGTGGAGATCAACGCCCGCCTGATCGATATCGACACCAAGGCGACGCAGGAGCTCGGTATCTCCTGGGGCATCACGAACTTCCGAGCCAGTGGCGCCAACGTCGTCGGTGCGGGAGGGGTCAGCAGCGCGCTGCAGGATCCGGCCGGGACCATCATGCTCGGTTCGGTACAGTCCTACGGTGATCTGTTGCTGAAGGTCGAGGCCCTCGAGCGGGCCAATCGCGCCAAGCTGATCAGCAATCCGGTCTTGACCACGACGGACAACCGCGAGGCCAGGATCCTCGTCGGCCAGAAGATCCCGTTGATCGTCGCCGACGAGGCGGGTAACGCCATCACCCAGCTGACCACCATCGGTATCCAGCTGGCGGTCACGCCGCACATCAACGACGAGGATACGATCACCCTCGACATCCACAACGAGATCAGTGATCTATCGAGTGAGGCGACGGTCCAGGGTGGCGTGATCATCAACACCAACGAGTCCGATACGCGGGTCGTCGTGAAGAACGGCGAGACGGCCATCATCGCCGGCCTGATCCGTGACGTCGAGAGCCACTTCAAGAGCGGCGTCCCGATTTTGCAGGACATCCCGTTGCTCGGCGCACTCTTCCGGCACAGCTCGAAGTCAACCGCGTCACGCGAGTTGGTGATATTCGTCACCCCGCGCATCGTGACGGACAAGTACATGCAGCGCGACCAGTTGACGGTGGATTCGGGACTCGTCATTTCGGAGGAAAACGAACTGTCGAGCAGTTCTGGGGAATCTTACGACCTGCGCTGATCACGTACCCTTCCGTTCGGCCGGGCCGGAGCATGCTTGCTCCGGCCCGGCTTTTTCTCTAGTATCGCCCCGATGTGGACTTCATTCATAGGCTTCATGGGTAGCGGCAAGTCGACGCTTACCTTGCATCTGCAACAGGCGACCGGTCGGCCGGCAGTCGATCTCGACTATACGGTAGCCGCAAGCGCCGGCGCGAGTGTGGCTGAGATCTTCACCACGCGCGGCGGGAAAGTCTTCCGCCGCCTCGAGGCGGCGGCGTTGACCGAGCTACGGCCCGACCGTGACCTGCTGCTGGCGGTCGGTGGCGGCTGTGTGGAGACGCCGGCCAACGTGGCCCTATTGCGGCGTTGCGGAGTGGTGATCTGGCTCGACGCGCCCTGGGAGGTTCTGCGTGCGCGGATAGAGCAAGGTACACTTTCGGATCGTCCGCTGCTCGAGAAGCTCGGCTGGGACGGCCTGCAGAAGCTGCACCGGCGACGCCGACGTCTTTACGCCGCGGCCGCGGACTTTCGGCTACGCAGTGACCGGCAACCGATACCCGCCACTGGCAGAACCGCGTTGCTGAAAAGTCTGCTCTGGCGCCGGCGCCAATGGGGGCGAGAGCGGTGAGGGTAATTGCCGGACGTTGGAAGGGGCGGCGGCTGACTGCCGGCGGCGGCCTGGCGGTGCGGCCGACGGCCGATCGGGTCAAGGAGGCACTGTTTGCACACCTAGGCGATCGGGTGGGTGGGGCGATGGTGGCCGATCTTTGCTGCGGCAGCGGTGGCCTGGGGATCGAGGCGCTCAGTCGCGGCGCCGATTTCTGTCAGTTCATCGACCGGTCGGAGGAGTCGCTGCGTCGGACGCGCGCGAATCTCGTCCGCTGCGGTGCCGAGCCGGTCTGCTATCAGATCCTGCGGACCGATGCGCGTGTCTGGTTGCGGCGCTACCGCGGCGGCCGTCGCGGCGGTGGACTGATCGTCTTGGCGGATCCGCCGTACGCAACCACGCTGGCCGCCGAGATCGTACGCGGAATCGTCACGCTACCGGCACACTCCGAGCTGGAGAGTGCAGCCGTCGAGCACGCGGCGAGCATGCAGCCCCTGCTCGCGCTCGCTGTGGAGAAGGCGGTCGGCGCCGGCTGGCGTGTTGCGACTCGTAGGTATGGAAACACAGCGCTGACACTGCTGCATCCGCCAGTGGTCGAGCGCACCGATGGGGAGGGATCATGAGCGAACGTCACGTGTTGTATCCAGGTTCTTTCGACCCTGTGACCCTCGGACACCTGGACATCCTACACCGCGCACTGGACCTCTTCGACCGCGTCACCGTGGCGGTGGCGTCGCGAGGTAAGGCCGATTTTCTGCCGCCAGAGGAGCGGGTGGCGCTGCTGGCCGAGGCGATCGCTGACCGACCCGGCTGCCGAGTCGTCACTTTTTCTGGCTTGCTGGTCGACGAAGCGCGGCGGCAGAAGGTGTGCGCCGTGGTGCGAGGGATCCGCACCTCGGCGGACTACGAACATGAATGGTCGCTGGCGGGGGTCAACCAGCGGCTCGCTCCTGGCAGCGAGTATGTCTATCTGCTGGCCAGACCCGAGCTGGCGGCGATCAGCAGCACTCTGGTCCGCGACGTCGCCCGGCACGGCGGATCGGTCGCGGAGTTGGTACCGGCCAAGGTGGCGGATGCCGTGCGTCGTCATTACAAACGCTAGCCCGGCGGATAAGTCGCGGGTCCGGGCTCGTGTCGCCGCGGGGTGACACCGTGGCGGAAGTTGGGTGTCTGCCGGTGCC
>JAUVBS010000160.1 GCA_030591105.1 bacterium
ATCCGGAACTGGGCGAATTCGACGCCGAACACCGGTCGCTGGTCACCATGAACGTCGGCGTGAACGGACTCTGGTACCCGCTCAACATGGGCAACCATGCTGGGCGTTTCCATCCATACTTGCAGGGTGGATTCAGTCGGATGTCGTACGACATGAACTCCAACTACACCGATGGTCCAGTCTCCACCATGAACTTCGTCCTGGGCGGGGGCATACGTTTTATCGCCGACGAACTGATCAGCATCCGTTTGGATGTCACGTTGAATTTCAACCGTCTCGAGTTCGTCCCGTCGCGGTACTTCGATGTGCTCGCCGACGGTACGATCAAGGTACCGCTGGTGACCCTACCCGACGGTAACCAGGTGACCCAGTACGAGCCACAGGACATGGCGACCCTGGCCTGGGGACTCGGCTTCTTCGCTTCCTTCTGATTCGGGCTACAACATGTCGCTGTCGGCCGGCTGGAACGCGGCCAGCGCCTCGCGCCGAAACGTCAGCGCTTCGCTGATGTGGCTCGCCGTGACCGTCGCGGTGCGGTCGAGCGCGGCAATGGTCCGCGCCACGCGCGCACAGCGCAACACCCCGCGTATCGATAGTCCGAGGGGCACCCGCACGCCGTCCAGATGGGCCAAAGCGGTATCCGTCAGTCCGTAACCGCGCAGCCGCGTCAGCAGCGGAGCCGGGACGTCCGGCGGTAAACCGCGTTCCACGGCCAAAAGCTGCTGCGCGGCGGGCAAGGCGGTACCGACCGATCCGTTGCGCCAATCAGCGGTGGCGCCGGCGTTGTCAGTCTCCGGAACAGCGGCCGACCGCGAGGAGCGACAACCGCCGCCAGACAGCGGACCAGACGCCGGACCCGGGGCTTGGCCGGTGTCAGGATCTGTGAACAAGAGCAGGCCGCCGACACACTCCGGCATCTCGACGCAGATATCGAAGCGATCGAGTAGCGGTCCGGAAAGTCGCGTGCGGTAGCGTCGCACTTCCGCGGCGGAGCAGCCGCAGCTACGACGGCTGCTACCGAGATAACCGCAACGGCACGGATTCATGGCGGCCAGTAATTGAAAGCGGGCAGGAAATGTCACGGTCCCGGAGCCTCGGGTTATGGTTACCCGTCCATCTTCCAACGGCTCGCGCAACGCGTCGAGAACCGCCGGCGCGAACTCGGCCACCTCATCGAGGAACAGGGTGCCACGATGGGCCAAGGTCACCTCGCCGGGTCTGAGTGCCGCGCCACCGCCGATCAAGCCGGCCCGTGTAGTCGTGTGGTGCGGCGCACGGAACGGCCGCCGACGTACGAGCGTGGCTTCAGGCAAGATACCAGCGGCCCCGTGGATCCGTGTGACCTCCAGCCCCTCGTCGCGCGTCAGAGCCGGCTGCAGTGCGCCGACCAGGCGCGCCAGCCGCGTCTTGCCGGCGCCAGGCGGTCCGATCAACAGCAGATTGTGGTGGCCGGCCGCGGCAATCGCCGCCGCCTGCCTTGCGAGCGCAGACGGCACCAGCTCACGCAGATCGAGCCCGCCGGCCACGGCAAGCTCGGTGATCTCTGCTCCCGGCTCAGGCTTGGCCGGTGGCGCTGGGCGCAGCCGACTTCGGGCTCTGTGGTCCGGTTCGGCGCCGCTGGATACGGATCGGCTCACGCCTGTCCGCCACCAGTGCACAGCGTCGGCCAGGGTAGCAACACCGACCACGTCGATCCCCCTTGATAGCCCTGCCTCACCGACCTGGCAGGCTGGCACCACCACGCGCCGCTCGCCTCTCGCCGCGGCGTCGAGCACGATGGCGAGCAAACCACGCACCGGACGCACGTCGCCGAAGAGCGATAGCTCGCCCAGGACAACGGCGTCGCGCGCGGCGGTGGTGGCCTCGGTCGGTTCTTGCGCCGCGACCACGCCGAGGGCGATGGCCAGGTCGTACGCCGCCCCTTCCTTGCGAATACCCGCCGGGGCAAGATTCACCACGACCTTGCCCGATGGGATGCCGATACCACTGTGACGCAGTGCGGCCAGGACTCGCTCGCGGCTCTCCTTGACCGCCGTGGTCGGCAGGCCGACGAGGTAAAAGCCTGGCAAGCCCCGGCTGATGTCGACCTCCACCGTGACCGCAAATCCCTCGATGCCGACGACCGCTCCGGTACGGATCGCGGTGACCATGTCCGACCTCCCCGGTACGGCGCGCCTTCAGCAAGAGGCAGGCCCCCACCAGGGGTGAATCTAGCGCCACCCGGTTCTGCGCTCGCAGCGAGGCGATAGCAAATCGAACACCGCGGCGCCACCACGCGGGGACCGGACAGAGCATGGTCATCACCGGTGGTCGTCCGACTCACAAGCGGTACCGAACAGTGACGCTCGCGCCGGCGGACAGGGGTAATCGGTCAATCGGGGACGGCTGGCCCCTCACTCGCTCGGAGCGCCTGGTCGGGACCGGCAATCGGGATCGAACGCAGGAAAGTTCCGAACTCCATGATCTCCTCCATGCGGCACGACCAGACCAGCTTACCGTCGTGGACGGTGATGTCGGGGCAACCATCGCACATGCTCTGGTCACCGTTGCTCATGACGTCCACGGGCTGGATGAACATGATGGTCTGCAGGTACGAGCGTTCGAACAGGCGGGCCGGATTGCGCAAGGCCGATCCGATCCACTTGCCCAGGGCTTTCCGGGTGTGGGGATCCAGGAGCGAGAACAGCAGCATGGCCCGGCGGCCGTGCCGGCTGGCATCCGGAGCCACGTAGGACAGGTACCGCCCTGTCTTGAGATGGTAGAGGCTCATGGCCAGTTCCGCGAATTTGGGGCCGGTGTAGCCGTGGATCCGATTCCTGTTGCCGATCCGCTGGGTCATCAACCACTTCATTGCCGCCGGGTCATGGGTGCCGTTCAGGTAGGCTGAGGGCATGAAATCGGGATCGACCTCTTCCCTGACCTTGGCCATCAGTTCACGCGAACCGATGGTGATGATCCGGTTCCGATCGGAATGGTAGAGCACATCGCTGCGCTGGATCTCCTTGTCCCCCGCCAGCCACTTGTAGGGCATGTCCGGTACGATGTGGCGGAAGCAGATGAAGACCATGGTCTGGACGATGTCGATGTGCTGCTGCGCCCACTTGATCATACCCGGCACATACTCGAGATTCTTCTGGTAGATCGTGGCGTTGAAGGAGCAAGCGATACCGCCGACCTCGGCGACCATGCGGGCGTAGTGCAGCCGCAGCTCGTTGAGTTCGAGCTCGTTCTTGCCGTGCCACTTGCCGGGACGGCCCTGGCCGCTGTCGACATGGAAAGTGAAACCGAAGAGCCCCGCCCGCTTCAGGTCCTTCAACAGGGCTTCGGTCAACGCTCTGCCGTTGGTGTTGAGGATGGGTTTCCAGCCCCGCCGTTTGATTTCGGCCACCAGTTCGACGATGTCGGGGTAGAGCAAGGGATCGCCGCCGGCGATGGAAATGCAGTCGGATTTGCGTTGGCTCTGGAACACGTCCAGATCGGTCTTCACTTCAGCGAACGACTTGTGGGCACCCTTCCTGTTTTCGCGGTAGCAGCCGTCGCAATGGAGATTGCACTCGGATGTCGGCTCCAGCCAGGAGATGGCGTTGTCGGCCAGAGTCCAGGGGAAACGATACAGATCGTTGTGGTTGATAGTGGTTGATTTCATGAGCCCCACTCCTTCGGTTCAAGCCAGGCGAGAAACGAAAATTTCGGGCTTGTTGACCTGACGCTTCCTGAAGTGATCACCATGCCCGGACAATGCCCCAGGAACAAACCCCGTGCCTCGTGGTGCATGCCGGGTTGCTGACTCTTAACCTATTTAGGAACTACAGGTTGAGCGTTTGAGGTTTGTCTGTGGAGATGTGAGAAGGAGACCGCTCAGGTATGGGAGACCGCACACGGTTGTGTGCAATACTGAACAACGGCCAGGCCTGCGGGCGGGTTAACCCGCCCACGCCCGACCTCGCCAAGGGGTAAACCGCCACGCATAAAGAGGGAGTCCCCCGTGGGGGGCTCCCTCTTCCAACCGTCGCATCATTGGACGCGGTAGACCGGCCCAATGCGGCAGTTCTTACAGATCCTGGGGACGCACGGTCTTGCGACCGTTGGCCACCGCGCGCTTCTCCGCGGCGCCGATCATCGCACGCACCTTTTGGTCCAGCGCTCCGTAGAACTCACCGGACACGTTGCAACTCGCTACTGCGGCCTTGGTCTTGCTCTTGCTGATAATCAAGTCGGCCATGGGATCCTCCCTTGATCTTGGTCCTTGGCGAGCCGGACGGCCGTACCCGGTGATCAGATCATCCTAGCGATCCCGGTCTGTTCCGTCCGCGAAATAGGTCTTCACTAGCGGCCTACCGAGCAGGTCGGCAGCAATTGGCGACACAATCGCCTCGACAGCGTCGCCTGTCAAGACTAGTTTTTGGCATTCCCGGCCTCATTACACCCGCAGCGGGCTGTTTGCTGCCTGCTGTCTCGAGCCGAAGGAGTGCCCCATGAGTCGCGACCGAGTCCTCGCTCACCTCGCCCAGCACCGCGATGCGCACGTCGACCAGCTCGTCGAGTTTTTGCGGATACCGAGTATCAGCTCCGTGAGCGAACACAGCGATGACGTCCGGCGCGCCGCGACGTTCGTGGCCAACGAACTCGAACAGCTCGGCCTGCAAACCGAGATTATCGACCGCGGCGGCCACCCCCTCATCTATGCCGAAAGCGAGCAGCGTTCCGACCGCAAGACGCTACTTTTTTACGGCCACTACGACGTTCAACCGGTCGATCCGCTCGATTTATGGGAAACACCGCCGTTCGAGCCACGCATCGCCGACGGGATCGTCTACGCCCGTGGCGCCAGCGACGACAAGGGCCAGCTCTACTGCCACATCAAGGCGATCGAGGCGTACATCGCCGAGGGGATCGAGTTACCGGTGAACGTCAAGTTCATCATCGAAGGCGAGGAGGAGTGCGGCGGCCCCAGCGTCTACGAATACACCGAGCAGAATCCGGACCGGCTGGCCTGCGATGCGGTCGTCGTCTCGGACACCGCGCTCTACAACGAGACCACACCGGGCGTCTGCTACAGTCTGAAAGGTCTCTCCTTCATGGAAATCCGCCTGAGCGGGCCGGCGGCCGACCTGCACTCGGGCAGCTACGGCGGTACGGTCCAGAACCCGGGCAACGCGCTGTGCGAGATCATTGCGAAGCTGAAGGACTCGGATGGCCGCTGTCTGGTGCCCGGCTTTTACGACGACGTACGTGAGCTGGACGCTGACGAGCGGGCAGCGTTCGCATCGCTCGGCTACGATGATGAGACGCTGCAGAAAGAGACCGGCGCCCCGGCAGCCTTCGGCGAAACGGGGTACACCACCCTCGAACGCATGTGGGCCCGCCCGACCTGCGATGTGAACGGCCTGGTCAGCGGCTACGGCGGCGAGGGAGCCAAGACCATCATCCCGGCAACCGCAACGGCCAAGGTGTCGATGCGGTTGGTCCCGGACCAGAACCCCGAACAGATCGCCGCGGCCTTCGCCGAGTACGTACGCACGATCACTCCACCTGGTATACGGGTCGAGGTGGATAATCTGCACAACGCCGAACCGGTCCTGGTCCCGCGCGATTCGCAGATGATGCAGGCTGGACTGCGC
>JAUVBS010000337.1 GCA_030591105.1 bacterium
ACAACTCCGCCTGCAATCTGGCCTCGCTGAACCTGATGAAGTTCCGGCATCCTGAGGGCGAATTCGACATCGCCGGGTTCCGCTACGCGGTGGACATCCTGCTGACCGCGATGGAGATCATCGTCGGTAACAGCAGTTATCCGCGCGAGGAGATCACCGCCAACAGCCACCGCTTTCGCCCACTGGGTCTCGGCTACGCCAACCTCGGGGCGCTCTTGATGAGCCGTGGGCTACCCTACGATAGCGATGAAGGGCGCGATTACGCCGCGGCGATTACGGCACTGATGTGCGGCCAGGCCTATCTGACGTCGGCCGAGCTGTCCCGCGCCATCGAACCGTTCGCCGGTTACGCCGAAAACCGCGACTCGTTCCTCGAAGTGATCCGCATGCACCGTGCGGCGCTCGGCAACATCAACGCCAACCGGGTGCCGGAGGATCTACTGAAGACGGCTGACCAGGTCTGGCGCGACGCCTACGCCGTGGGGCACGATTACGGCTACCGCAACGCCCAGGTCACCGTGCTGGCTCCGACCGGCACGATCGGCTTCATGATGGACTGCGATACCACCGGCGTCGAACCGGACATCGCACTGATCAAGTACAAGAAGCTCGTTGACGGCGGTTTGATGAAGATCGTCAACAGCACGGTACCCGAAGCGCTCGAGCGGCTCGGCTACGAGGACGATCAGATCGAGCAGATTATCGCCTACATCGACGATCAGGAGACCATCGAGGGGGCACCGCACCTGTTCGAAGAGCATCTGGGGATCTTCGATTGCGCCTTCAAGCCGGCCAATGGCGAGCGTTCGATCGAACACATGGGGCACGTGAAGATGATGGCGGTGGTGCAGCCGTTTCTATCGGGCGCCATCAGTAAAACCGTCAATATGCCCACCGACGTGACGGTCGATGAGATCTTGCAGACCTACATCGAAGCCTGGAAACTGGGGCTCAAATCGATCGCCATTTACCGTGATGGGTCGAAGCGGCTACAACCGCTCAATACCGGTAAGAAAAAGAAGCGGCTGCTGGCGCCACCAACGCCACAGCGCGTGCGGCTGCCGGACGAGCGCCATGCGTTCACCCACAAGTTTTCCATTGCCGGTCACGAAGGTTACCTCACCGTCGGACTGTACCCCAACGGTCAACCGGGCGAGATGTTCATCGCCATGGCCAAAGAGGGGTCGGTGGTCAGCGGTCTGATGGACAGTTTCGCCACCGCGGTGTCGATCATGCTGCAGTACGGAGTGCCGCTGAAGGTGTTGACCAACAAGTTCAGTCACATGCGCTTTGAACCGAGTGGCGTGACGAGTAATCCCGAGATACCGCTGGCCAAGTCGGTCATGGATTACATCTTCAGGTGGATGGACAAGAAATTCGGCAAAATGTCCGAGCAACCAGAGATGACCGATCCGGACGAGGAGATCGACGACCGCGTCAAGGAGGCGGTAGAGCAGGAGTTGATGGCTCTCGAAGCTGCTGCCGGCACGAGCCGGTCGCGGATCACGGCCATCCACGACAGCGAGCGCAAGGTATTCCGGACGCAATCTGACAGCCCGCCTTGCCCGGATTGCGGAGCGGTGACTGTCCGCAGCGGTAGCTGTTACAAATGTTATAACTGTGGAGCGACTACCGGTTGTTCCTGACGGAGCGATGTGAGGCACGGAGGTCTGGACGGCCGGGCCGGCGCTACGCCGGTCCGGCCGTTTTTTGGCCCCGCTAAGGCCGGTCAGCGGGTAATCCGGGTCAAGGTATTTCCGCTCCGGACGCGCAGGTTATTGCTGGATCTGTATCTGAGCGCGGGGTATAAAGGATCCGTCCCCAACACGGAGGCTTGTGGGATGCGAGACGGAGCCACGATGCTGCTGGCGCACCGACTTCGGTGCCTCACCGCCTTGATTCTGATTCTACTGGCCTGTGGACGAATCGCCTGGCCGGCGACTGCAGCCGCGGAGCGAGACTGGAACCGCACGGACGATCCCATGAAGAGCGCCATCGGTCTGCACGCAGGCAAGATCGGCGGGGTGGGGGTGTCGCTCAAGGTCCCGGTCTGGTGGTGGTTGTACTTGCAGCCCACCGGCCTGATCTGGCATACGGAGGACCGCAAGCGGCACAATATCGGCGTGCAACTGCTGTATCTGCTCAGGCAAGACGCGCATCTGCGCGTCTACGGCGTCGCCGGCGCGGCCTACTTCTACGACAAGCAGCGCAAGAGCCAAGACGGGCGCGATTACGAGGAAGTCGATGACTTCTGGAACTGGGGTATCGGCGTCGGTGTGGAGTGGCTCCTGAGCTCGCGCTGGTCACTGCAGGGGGATATCGACTTCACTTACAACGGTAGTAACGGCGATATCTATCCGTTTCCTCAGGCCGGTATTTACTTCTACTGGTGATCGGTCGCGGGGCCGCGTACCGCGGAACATTCCGGAATAACCAGGGCTAACGCCGCCGCCAGCGGGTCGGCCACACAGCTCCTATCAATAACAATGGTCCGACGATCCACGGCCACACTGTGCCGTGTCGTTTCGCGAGGGGAACGGTCGTCGTCCCGTCCCCGACCAGGATGAAACCGGCCCAGTAGAACGAGTGCGCCGTAGCGGGCTCGTGACGCAGTGCGATCTGGGCGTTGCGGAGCGCGCGGGCGGCCGTATGACCGCTGGCCAACCCCTCGTAGAAGTGGCGAATCAGTAGGGCAGTCGCCCGGTCGTCTACTGGCCACAGCGTTGCGAGCACTGTCGGTACGCCGGCGCTCAAGAAGCCCGAGGTCAAACCGAGAACGCCCTCTCCACTGAGAACTTCACCGCCACCGGATTCGCAGCTGGCCAGGACTGCTAGACGAGCACCGAGGTCGAGATCGGCCACCACTCCGGCGGTCAGTTCGACCGGCGCTTCGGGCGTGCCGAAGTGTAGCGAGGAGTTCCACGGCCGCTGGTCGTCGACGACGGCGTGGGCGGCCAGGTGCAGCACGTCGAACTCTGCCAGTTCGAGGTTGCCGAAGACGACACCGGGCGCCGCGGCGGGATCGGTCGAGACCTCGACCTGCACGAAGCGCCTCGCTAGCCAGTTGACTTCGCTCTGGGCGCCCGGCAGGAGGCCGCTGCCGGCGGCACCGCCGCCGGCGATCGCCAGGACTCGGGCCGGACGGTTGGCAGCAGCGGTAGGCTTGGCCGTTGCGGACCGCAACTGCGCCAGTACGCTGGCCGAGGGTATCCGCATACGCGGCCGATCACCGAGGTGTGCCGGCGTGGCAGATACCGGTCGCGGGATCTCACCGACCGGAACCAGGTTCAAGAC
>JAUVBS010000502.1 GCA_030591105.1 bacterium
ATTGTAGGACCATTGCCAGGGGTGTCAACCTCCTTGACCGACGACCCGGTCGTAGAGCGCGACGTATTGTTTCAGGACACAGCGTGCGCCGAAGCGTTCCACAGCGTCGCGCCGTGCCTCTTCGGCCATCTGTTTGCGCAACGTATCGTCGTGGAGTATGCGTATCGCGACGTCGGCCATGCCCGTGACATCTTCGGGATCGCGCAGAAAACCGTTGGTACCGTCGTCGATGAACTCGTCGGTGCCACCCCGATCGGTCGCGATCACCACCACCCCGCACGACATCGCTTCGAGGGCGATCAGTCCGAACGACTCGTGCCACGACGGCAAGAGCACCAGGTCGGCACACGGCAACAGCTCAGCCAAATCGTCGATATGCCCCACGAATTCCACCGTCTCGGACAGCCCGAGCGCATCGACCTGATCGCGCACCGCCGGTAACTCCGGGCCGTCGCCGGCCAGGACCAGCTTGCACGGTACTTCTTGTTGCACACGCGCGAACACCTCGATGACCGCAGGGACGTTCTTGACCTTACGGAAATTGGACGCGTGCAGTATCACTTTCTGGTCCGGCGTGGCGAACCAGCTCCGCCGCTCGCGACACTCGTCCGGACGGTAGTGCCGGGTGTCGACGAAATTGGGTATCACGTCGATCGGCCGTGTGGTGCCAAAAACCCGCTCGGTCTCACGTTTGAGGAACTCGCTGACGGCGGTCACCGCATCGCTGCGCTCGATCAGAAAACGGGTGATCGGAAAGAAGGTCGGCTCCTGACCCACGAGGGTGATGTCGGTGCCGTGCAGCGTCGTGATCACCTTCAGGCGTTGCGGTCCGACCATCTGCTGAGCCAGAAACGCGCTGGCTGCGTGGGGAATAGCGTAGTGCACGTGCAGGATGTCCAGCGCGTACCGCTCGGCCACCTCGCTCATTGCCGACGCGAGGCTCAATGTGTACGGCGGGTGTGCGAAGACCGGGTAGTTGGCGACATCGACCTGGTGGTAGAAGACGTTCTGCCGGTAGCGCTGCAATCGCAGCGGAATGCTGCTCGATATGAAGTGAACCGTGTAGCCGCTGCGGGCGAGATTCAGACCGAGTTCAGTCGCGATCACCCCGCTACCGCCCGCCGACGGGTAGCAGGTAATGCCGATCGCGGGCAGACGTGCGTTATTCATCGCCAGCTCTCCGTCGGCAAATCGGTCAGCACAGGCACCGCGGTACTACTCAGCGCTTCGCCGTACTCCACACCGGCCCGGTAACCCCAAGCCCGTCCACGCCGCTCGATCTTGTCGAGAAACGATACGTCGTTGATGACGGTCGAGCGCCGTCCTTCGCGTCGCTCGAACTGGCTGGCGAAGCAGGCCAGGGCGCGCTGTTTGGCCGCCCAGGTCTCGGTCACATCGAAGATCAATGCGGGCCGACCGTCGTCACGGCACACTTCGAACAGCGCCGCCACCTCCCACCGCTGTGTCGGTTCCGCCATCGGCGGCGGATCGGGCCACCAGGTCCAGTCCGTCACGGCTACCTGATACCGAGCCAAACGCGCCATGAAGCACGCCTTGGCGACCAGTGCAGGCGTCGCCACGTGGTCTGGGTGCCGCACCGCATCCGGTGCGGTCACCACCCAGCGCGGCCGTAAATAACGAATCAGCGCGGTCACCGCAGCGATCTGATCGTGATTTTCCGCGCTGATGAACCCGTCCGGTAGATCTAGCTGGACGCGGCCGCTGATCCCCAACTCACGCGAGGCAGCCGCCGCTTCGGTCCACCGTTCTTCGGGTGTAGCATTCGATCCCAATTCGCCGCGCGTCAGGTCGCAGATCCAGACGCGACGGCCGCGGTCGGCGAACAGACGCAGTGCACCCCCGAGACCGACTTCCGCGTCGTCGGTGTGGGGCGAGATGCAGAGCAGATCCGTTGGC
>JAUVBS010000061.1 GCA_030591105.1 bacterium
CACACCAACCGGGGGCATCTGTTAGCCCTCAGTGCGCGGGGCGAGCTCCGCCATCGTGCTCCGTTTCTCTGGGGCGGTCGAGGCGGACTCGGCACGGCGGTCGGTAGCGGGGCGCCGGACAGCGACGAGCGTCTGCTATGGCTGGTGGACGAAGGAGGACGCAGCGGTCCGCCGCTGGACCGACAGTTATACAACGGGCGGGTGGTGGCGTACCGCCTGCCGGGTTCCGGCAGCGCGTCGCGCAGCACCAGCGAATGGCTGGGCGCCGGCGGCGGCCCGCGCCGATCCGGACCGGTGGGCACACCGACCGATCTGGGGCCGGCAGCTCCCTTGGCCGCTTCGGTCGCCAAGCCGGTCTACTATCCAAATCCGATGCACGAGGACCGGGTCACGGTCCGTTTCTACAGCCACACCGAGCGTGCGGCACAGCTGGCAATCTACAATCTCGAGGGAGAAGAGGTGGTCAACAAGGCGCTGCCAGTCAGCGCCGGCCAGATGAACGAACACACGGTGATCTTGTCCAGTTTGGCTTCCGGGCTGTACGTCTGTCGGTTGCAGAGAGAAACGGCCGACGGCCTCGAAACCACGGTCACGACCCTGGCGGTCGAGCGCTAGCGGGAGGCAGCAATGCGCGTGAAGAGACTCGAAATAGTTCTGACAGTCGGTTTACTGTCGTTACCGGTCGCCGGGGTGCTGGCCGGGCCGACGTCGGCGACCGACGCGGATGTGGCGGCGGTACTGGCGTCTGAACGGGCCGGTTGGTTGCTCGCCCGCACCGACACGGATGTAGCGGCGCTCGGTATCACCGGTCTGCAACAGGAAGAGATCGGCGGTTCGACCGATCAACCGACCGAGATCGGCGGCGGCTCGTACGTGCAAAAGAGCGATGACGGCCGTTCGTCGCCGGCGCTGCCGATGGTGATGTCGGCCATACTGCCGGGGTTGGGTGAGGCTTATCGGGGCCACAAACGTGGTTACCTGTTGATGGCTCTGGATATCGCGGCGTGGATCGGGGGGGTCCACTACAAGAACGAGGGCGAACAGATGCGCGACGATTACATCGCTTACGCCGACGAGCACTGGCGCGAAGACAAACTCGCCGCCGCTTACGACAATCCTCCGCCGGGAGGGTATGACGACGCGGAGCTGACCTACGTCGAGCTATTCGGTCGTAATTACTTTAATGTGCAAGATTACCGCGATCTCGATCTGTGGGTGTCCAAGGAAGACGATGCCCGCGAGTACTACGAAAATCTTGGCAAATGGGATCAGTTCGTCTTCGGCTGGGACGATTTCCGCCGCGCCGATGATCCTCGTAACAGCGATCCTTACGGCCCGGGTTACGTCGACTGGCAGATCGACGATCTGCGCCAGCAGTGGACCTCGCCCCACCGCGATATCTATCGCGAGATGCGCGTCGAGTCCAACGACGCTTTCGAGAAACAGGATCGTTTCCTCTACGTGAACATCTTTCTACGCGTGTTCAGCGTTCTACAGGTCGCGTACCTCGAGGGCTTGATGAGCGGGGGCGGCTCGGACCAGGAGCTGCAACTGTCGGGACATCCGATCACCATCATCGCCGAGCCGACGGGCTGGCACTCCTCGCGATTTGGCGCCGCGGTAACGTTTTGACGACCCTCTGGACGGGAGAACGACAAGTGAGTTTGCAGCGTGATCTGATCCGGAATCACCGGCACTGGTGGTGGCCCGTCACTGTCGGCCTGTTGCTAATGACCGCTGGTTCATTGCCGGCCGGTGCGTTCGAGACAGCAGACGGTTCGCTGGCGCTGCGTGAGGCATCGCAGCGGCCGCTGTTTCTCGACACCGAGCTCTCGGCGTTGGCCGGCTATCCGCTGGCCACCGTGCAGATGCCTGGTGCGCCGCGCAATCAAGAGATCGGCGGCGGCGTCTCGGAGGTCGCGACCAGCGATGATGGCGGTGGTAGTTCCAACACCGGCGACAAGTGGAAGGCGGGTCTATTCTCGGCGATCATTCCGGGCACCGGTCAGTTCTACAACAAGCAGCAGACCAAAGGACTGATTTTTCTCGGCATCGATGTTGCCATCTGGGGTAGTTACTTCATCTTCGACGCCCAAGGCGACAGCCGCTCGAACACCTATCGAGAGTACGCCGGCATTTATGCCGGAACCAGCGGTGGCCACGAGGATAGTTATTGGCAAGCCGTCGGTCGCTATATGGATAGTGACGCCTACAACGAGGCGATCCTGCGCGAAGCCCGCGCCCTGCAGGAACTACCCAGCGGTCTGGTCGACGGCAGCGACATGTGGCAGTGGCGTAACGACTCGTTCAAGCAGAACTACCAGCAGCTACGGGCCGATGCGAACAGCGCCTACGACCGGCGCGATTTCACTTTGCTGTTCCTGATTCTGAACCGCGCTGTTTCGGCCTTCGATGCGGTTCGCAACGCGGGACGCGATGGAGAACCACAACACGGCATCAGACTGCTCGGGGTCGATGTGGCGGTCGACGTTTCGCCGTCGCCGCACAATCCGACGGCCCAGTGCATGGTGTCGAGGAGGTTCTGAGCGTGAGACCTCGACGAACGCTACCGCAATATGTTCACTGCGTCTTGCTGGTTGGCTTGGCGCTGCTAGGTTGGCTCGGCGGTTGTTCAGGCTCGGCTCCCGCTGGGGCTGATGCGACGGCGAGCCTGGATTCTGCGGCCGATGGTCCGTCCGAACCCGGCAGCCTACCGACCGGTCTCGAACTGGTGCGCGTTTTTGCCAACGAGGCCGACGCACCGTACTTCCCGCTCGATGGGTTGGCCGGGATCGCGTTCGGCCAGGAAGGCACGCTGGTCTTCTGTGATGAGAAGCGCGGACGGGTGATGGGATTCGATCCGGCGGTTGAACAGTGGTATGAGTTTGACAATCCGGGTAGCCGTCCTTACGGCCCGGTGGATGTGCGCGTCGACGGATTCCAAGTCCTGGTGCTCGACATGAGCGGTCGCATGCTGCTGCGCTTCGAATTGGGCGGCGCTTACCGGGACCGTCTGATCAATTTCCGGGCCGTCGATCCGGCCTATCAGACCTTACCGACTGCCTTCGACATCGACCTGGACGGACGCCTGGTCGTCACCGACGCTATCGAGCAACAGGTGTTGTTGTTCGACGCTTTTTTGAGCTTGAGCCAACGCATCGGTAGGCCCGGCAGTCACGAAGACCAGTTCTCTGATCCGACTGGTGTGGCGTTCCTGCGTGACGGTAGTTTCGTCGTCGCCGACCGCGGCAACCGACGCCTGCAGCGCTACAATCGCCTCGCTTTTTTCGAAGAGGTGATCGGCGGCGAATTTGCGGCGACCAACCCCTTCGTTGCGCCGCAAGGGATGGACGTCGATCGACACGGCAACTTGTTCGTTGCTGACCCTCCGGCCGGTGCGGTCCACGTTCTCGATCGTGGTAACCGGCTGCTATTCTCCACCGGATCGGATCTTCCTCTGGTGGCCCGCCTGGAGATTCCCCTGGACGTTGCAGTCGGACCGGATGGTCTGCTCGCGGTCTCGGACCGCGGCCGCCCGGCGATCCTGATCTTCCGCATCCTGTACGACTGATCGCCACCGGGGAGGTGAACCGTGGCTCAGCGAGCGGCAGCGGCCGGCCGCAGCTTGCTGCGCCTGGTGGCCTCGCTGGTTCTGGTTTTGACCGCAACCGGTGCGGCGCGTGCGCAGCCGCAGTCGGCGATGCCGGACTCCACCCTGCTGCGATCCGAAACCGAGTACCACCGGCTGGCGGCCGGCAGGCAGCCGCTCGTGCTTGCGCACCCGTTCGTCGATGCGGCTAGCGCGCGGGTCTACGTCGACGGTATTCTTTGGCAGCCGGGGCGGGACTACCAGCTCCGCTCCCGCAGCGGTCTGGTCGTACCGCTGCAACCATGGTCGACGGACGAGACAGCCGACGCGCTGGTGATCGTTACCTACCGTTTTCTACCGGTTCCCCTTTCACCCCGCCTGGATTTGCACCCGATGGCCCGTGCGCCAGCGGTCGCAGAAGGTCGTACCGAGCTGGTGATCCTCGAGGGAACCGATACCGAGGGCGAGGCTTACGGATACGGAGACTTGACGGTACGCGGTAGCAAAGCGGTCCGGGTGGCATCCGGCAATCAACGCGAATTGACCGTCGACCAGAACCTGCGCCTGAGCGTTTCGGGACAGTTGACCCGGGACATCAGCGTCGAGGCATTTCTTTCGGACGACAATCTACCGGTGGTTCCGGAGGGGAACACCGAAGAGCTGCGCGATGTGGACAAGGTCCTCGTCGAGTTGAGAGCACCAACCTGGCGGGCGACCCTGGGCGACTTCGTTGCGCGTCGTGCCGGTACCGTCTATGGCAACTACCGCCGTAAGTTGCAGGGCTTCGATCTGAGCGTGCACCCGGGTCGTACCTTTTTCGAGTTGCTCGCAGGATCACCGCGCGGCCGCTACCGCACGCTGCAGATCCGCGGTGAGGAATCGAACCAGGGTCCCTATTTCCTCGGTTTCGGTGAGACAGGGCAAAACCTGCTGGTCGTGGCCGGATCGGAGAAGGTGACCCTCGATGGGCAACGGCTCCGACGCGGGATAGACAACGATTACATCATCGACTACGTCGTTGGCACCATCACGTTCTCGCACAACCGTCTGATCACCTCCGACTCGGATATCGTGGTCGAATACGAGGAAGGCGATAGCCCATACAGCCGCACTGTGATCGGAGGTGGTGCCGGTGTCAATTTCACCGTACCGGTTGCTGCCGTGGGTGTCGGCGGTATCGCCGTGCGCGTGATCCAGGAGGCCGACGATCCCAAACGCTTGCGTTCGGGGGTACTGGCGCCCGAGGATGAGGAGATCCTTCGGCTAGCGGGCGACGATCCGTTGGCGGCGATCGCTCCGGGCGCCGCATTGGCGCCGGAATCAGGAGGGGGCGACTACGATCAAACGACGCAGGACGGCCAACAGATCTACGTGTTCAATCCCGACGGCGGCGACTGGATCGTCGTTTTCTTCCACCTCGGTGCGGGACTCGGTGACTACGCCCTCGAAACCCTGACCGCTACTGGCAGGCGAGTCTTTGTCTTCCGCGGTGACGGACAGGGCGCCTATCGCGTCGGTAGGCCGGTGCCGCTCCCGGAACACAAACGGATAATCACGGCGACAGCCGCGTTCGGTGATTCCACCGGTGCGTTCCTACGTGGGGAGTGGAATGCAAGTGACCACGACCGGAACCAAGTCTCCGATCTGGACGACGACGACAACGTCGGCGTCGCGGGGGAGCTCGCCTTCGGTAGCGGTGTGCGCAAATTGCGGCTTGCCGGTCGTGGTATCGGCAGCGTCACCGTGGCGGGGAGCATCGAGAGTCGGGACGACGCATTCACGCCGTTCGTGCTACGCAAGACCCGCTTCAGCTACCAACCCTGGGGTCTGGATGAACGGGCACAGCGTCCGGGATTCCTCGAGCAGCGGGATACCGAATCGCGTCTGGACGGCCTCTACCGTCTCGGTACACCGACCGCGGGCCTCGAACTCGACGGCAACTGGGGCAAGCTTCTGCACGGCGACGGCATTTCGGCGGACCGACTGGCGGCCGGCGGGCGCTGGTGGCTCGGCGGCGGGCGCGGTAGTAGCCGGTTCGATGGGGCCCATTCGGTCGACAGCATCGACCCGCTCGATGTGAAGCGGCGTCTGCAGCGGCATGAAGCGTCATGGATCCTCGGACCGATCGTTCCCGGTGCTCACTACGACGAACAGTCGTGGCGCGATGCGGTGGCCAGCGGACCGGCGGCGGGTGGCTATCGATTGCGCCGGACCGGGGCCAGGCTCGCGTCGGCACCCGGTAAGCCACTGCGCTGGCTGCTGGAGTTCGAACGCGGCCTGGCCGACTCGCTGTACAACAATGTCTGGAGCCTGGAGCGTGACAGCCGCACGAGTCGGGCGTCGGTGACCTCGCCGCAGCTTGCCGGTATACGGATCGACGGCAGCGCGACGGTGCGGAGCGTCGCCAGACCGGGCCTGCCCGACCAGACCACGCGGTTGGCCAAGATCAACCTCACCGGGCACTGGAACTCCATCGGCAGCGACTGGAGTTTCGGCTACCAGGTGGACAACAGCCGCACCGAGATATTCGATCGCCAGATCATCTTCGTCGGCGAACGCCAGGGGGATTTCGATCAGTCGGGACGTTTCGTCGGCCGCGGCCAGGGGGCTTACAATGTGATCACCGCCGGTACGGACAGTCTGGTCGCCACCACGCGGGTAGCGGCCGATCTGACCTGGAACCAGGATTTCGGTTTCCTCGGCCGCGACCGTCTGATCGGTGCCTGGTCGAGCGCCACGCGGATCGGGGTGATCGGCAACAGCCGTACCGAAGATATCGGCGCGCTGCTCAGACTCGACCGGGACGCGCTGTTCGACCCCGATGATGCCCTCATCGGCGATGTACGTCTGACGCAAGAGTTGACCTTGCTGCGTCATTTGCGGCACCTCGATCTGCGTCTGAAGTACGACTTTCGCCAGGTTCTCGATCGCCAGTTCATCACCAACCCTGAAGACCGGCTCGACCGCCTATATCAGAGCGTGATCAACTGGAATCTGGACACGCGCAACAGTCTGCGTGTGCGCCTCGAACACGGCGCCGAACGGCGGACCACCGACGACACCAACCCCACGCAGCGTAGTTACGACGCCGTGGTCGATCTACTGGAAACCGAGTGGTCGCTACGGCCGAAGGCCGGCGATCGGATCGGTGTGGCGGGCGCATATATCCGACGCGAGGACGCAGTTTCGACGGTGCGCCAGACGGAATATGCCGTGCAACCGAAGGCGCGCGTGCTCTGGGCTCAGCGTTGGTCGGCGCAAGTGAATGTGCGTCTGGCCGAGGTCAACAGTAGCGGACCGACTCTCTTGCGTCCGTTCTTCTTTCCGTTACCCGGTCGCAACATCGAAGGGTCCGTGAGCCTTGGCTGGAACCCGACCCGACATCTCGATGTGTCGCTGACCTATTTCGCCCGCAAGCAGGGGGAGAGGAGGTGGCAACATGACCTGCGGCTCGAGTCGACGGCTCGCTTCTAGGCCTCGTTCCGACGTGAGGTCGCAACACGGTGTCCGGTGGACGCGGCCATCCGGATGGGACCCGTCCGTCCGGAAACCGGCGGTGACACCGATTCTGTGGGTGTGTGGGTTGACGCTCATCCTGGCAATGGTTGGCGTTCTCGGCCCGCCGCGGGTCACCGTGGCTGCGACGACGGCGGTGTGGCCGCCGACACTCGAACTAGTGGCGGACGGCCAGGCTCAGGCGCCGTTAGAGCGTTATCTGACCGAAGATCGGCGCTGGCTCGCCGCACAATCGGCCGGCCAGCTCGCGGCGCCGCCGCCCGACTCGTTGGCTGCGGTGCGGACCTGGCTCGACGCCGCGATGGCACCCGTAGTTTCGGCGACCGGCACGCCCGAGGTCGCACCGGCCACCGGCCTGCGCGACTTACTCTCGCTACTGCGCGACCGCTGGCTGGACCGCGGCTATCTGGCGGCAGTGATCGCACGCGCCGCGCTGGCCGACGATATCGAGTCGGTGGCCAAGATCACGATTACAACGGGTCCGTTGTACCACGTCGGTTCGATCGAGGTCGGCGGCGAGGAGTTCAACGGCCGCGAGCATTTGCTCGCTACCGTGCTACCGCGGACGGGAGACCGTTTCGCTCCCGAGCGGTGGGAGGCGGCAGCCAACCGTCTGCTCGCGGGCGCTGGCGAACAGGGCTACCCGTTTGCCCGTTGGGTTCTGGAAGATGTAGCGATCGATCCTGAGCGCGCGACCGTCGACATCAAGGCGCGTCTGCTGGTTGGACACCGCGCATATCTCGGTCCAATCACCAGTGATCTTGAGGATGGCCGCGGCCAGCGTTTTCTAGTACGGGCGAGCGGTCTGCACCGCGGTCAGCGCTTTCAACACTCGCAGCTCGAACGAGCCCGCCAGCGGCTGCTGGCGCGCGACCTGTACGCGTCCGTGGACGCACCAACGGTCTATCTGACCAGCGCCGTGGACAGTGTCGGGGTCCACTGGACAGTGCAGCCGCGGCGTCGGGCCAACCGATTCTCGGTCATACTCGGCTTGAGCCGTAACGAGGAGGGAAGGAGTAAACTGAGCGGACAGGTCGATCTACGCTTGCCGAACCTCGCTGGCACCGGACGCCAATTGGAGGTGGCATGGAGCGACGATGGCCGCCAGCTGACCCGTTTTGGTCTCTACTATCTGGAGCCGCTCATTTTCGGCACGCCTCTGGATACGGACATTCGGGTGGCAAGCGAGGTGCTTACCGGCCAGTATACGCGTTTGACCCTCGAGAACCACTGGCAGCTGCCGATCGTCGGCTACTGGGGGCTGGAAGTCGGTGCGGGCTGGGACCGTACGACCTACCCGACCGGCAGGCTCGAACGCACTGGCCGCCTGCGCGGGCGGGCCGCCTTCTTCCACCGGCGGGGCGACCGCGCGATCAGCGGCTGGCACGGTTACGCAGCCATCGAGACGGCACGGCGCGAGGCCACCCACCGCACCGACGCAGATCAGGATCAAACGAGCGAGCTGGGCGAGGTGACGATCCAGCGTATCCTGGACGCCAATGTCGGCGGCGAGCAGTGGCTCGGACGGGTGCTCAGCCTGGCGGGTCGCGCCACGTTCCGCCAGCTCAGTGGCGGCCAAGAGCCGGCGCCGCTCGCGGAACAGTTCCGCTTCGGCGGTGCCCAGACGTTGCGCGGCTACCTCGAGCAGCAATTCCACGGCGAGACCGTTGCCTACGGTAGTATCGAACTGCGGCTCGGTCGTCCCCAGCGCTCACGGGTTTACACCGTTGTGGACGTGGGATACTTTGAGTTCGAGACCCTGACCGAAGTGGCAGGGAACATCGTCCGACTCAAGCAAGAGGGCTCGCCCGTTGGTTTCGGTGTCGGGCTGGAGGTGATCACCCCCGTCGGTGACATCTCCCTGGCGATCGG
>JAUVBS010000415.1 GCA_030591105.1 bacterium
GAAACTTGATCGGGAATGGCGATCGGATCGTTTGCGCGGGGTGGGTGAGCAGCGCTGGGCCGATAGGAGAGCTCGCGGAAGCCCTCTGCGCTCGTCTCCATCGCCTCGAAGTGCACATCCGAATAGACCAGGATGAACCAGAAGACCATCAGTCCGGCCAACCCGCGGGCGATCCAGGCCCAGGTCGGGGCCAGCTGGGTCCTGCGCGGAGCGGGCTCCGGCGGTTCGTCGTCCTCTTCCGGCGGCAAAACCGGGAAGAAGTAAGCGAAGAAACGGTAGATGAAGACCAGCGTGGCAAACAGGGCGATAGTCAGCGCGATCTCGCCAAAGGCGGGAAAGTAACTGTGCTCGGCATACTGCGGGTGGTAGCCGACCAGGAACACGTTGATCCGGTTCAGCACCAGACCGGCGATCACCAGGACAACGGCCATAAACAGCCAGCGCGGCGATCGGCGCACCGAGCTCTGCAGCAGCATCACGAACGGTAGTAGTAGTCCGACGCCCACTTCGAGCAACCAGGCGATCGTGTCCCCGGCGTCCAGTGAGAAGACCGAGAGGTCATGGCGCCAGAAGAGATCCACCACCTTGACCGTTGCGTAGATACCTATGGTCCAGGGAAGCAGCTTGGACAGGGGCGTGAGAACCTCCATCTCGGGCTCGCGGCCGAAGGCGCGGCCGGCCACGAGGCACTCGAAGATCACCACCGGAAAACCCACCATGATCGCCGAGAGCAAGAACAAGACCGGCAGTATCGGCGTCCACCACAACGGGCTGACCTTGCTGGGGGCGATCAACATCAAGCTGCCCAGCGAAGACTGGTGCATGAATGAGAGCACCACTCCGGCGACGATGAAGATCGGGAGAATCCGTCGGATCACAACCTGCATCTTGCGCAGGCCACCACTGAGTCGGCGCAGCGGACGTACCGACCATCTGTCGGCCTCGATGTGCTCGAGCAAGCCTGAAATCAGCGTTGGCGCGAACTCCACCGTCAACACCATCAGGTAGAACATCACGCACATGCCGACTTCGAACAGCACCGAGTTGCCCTGCCAGTGGACCAGCGGATGCCAGATGTTGTAGTAGCGCCCCAGATCGAACAGCAGGCCAATGGCGACCATGCTGTAGCCCAGCCACGCGGTCAGCAGCGCGGGGCGTTCGAGGGAGCGATAGCGTTCCCGGCCGAACACGTGAACCAGTGCCGCCACGGAGAATCCCCCCGCTGCAAGCGCCACACCGCTGGCCACATCGATTGCAATCCAGATCCCCCAGGGGTACTGGTCGCTCAAGTTGGTTACCGTGCCGAGTCCGGTGATTAGCCGCGCGACACCGAAACCGTAGCCAACCGCCATCACGGTGATGAGGATCATGGTGTCGAGCGAAAAGAAACGGCCGCGGCCGTAGAGCATCCGGCCTTCAGTCATTGTCGTTACTCTTCTTGTTTCGACGGGAGGTGAACCACATCAAGCCCGCCAGCCCTCCATAGAAGGCCAGGGGGGCGGCGCCATAGTTGAAGATCCCGTGCTGGATCGCTTCGGTCAATCTCGGCGGTGCGTCGTCGGGCAACTCGAGGAGATCGATTTCCGCCAGGGGGCGTCCGGTAAGATACAGCCAGGAGGTTCCGCCGACCTCGTACTCCCCGTATACGTGGTCGCGATATCGGGCCGGGTTGCCTTCGATTCGTCGATGGGCCAGCTCGAGCAAGCTGCTCCGCTCACCGAAGACAATCGCCTCGACCGGGCAAGCCATGGCGCATGCCGGGTTGGCCGCGTTGTGCTGCTGCTCGTCCACGCAGAACGTACACTTGCGAACCCTCGGCGTAGTCGGATCGAGATACTCGTAGGCCGGAATCTCGAAGGGGCAAGCGATCATGCAGTACCGGCAACCGATGCACTTGTCCGCGTCGTAGACTACCGGCCCGGCCTCCGTCTTGGTCAGCGCGCCCACGATGCAAGCCGAAACGCAGGCGGGATCCAGGCAATGCATGCACTGGAACTTGACGAAAGTCTCATCGCGATCGAGTTGGGTCCGCGAGGGGCCTTCGGGGTAGGAGTTGACCACGGTGAAGGCAGCGGCATTCGGCCTTCGCCGCTCGCGCAAAACGTGCCGGTCGGAGAACGGCTGTTTCGGTCGGGGCAGACGATTCGAGCGGTTGCAGGCATCCTCACACTTGCGACAGCCGATGCAAAGCGTCGTGTCGACCAGGCATGCGACCTGGGGGACGACGGATTCTTTCGAGCCCTTCTCTCCACGCGCTTCTTTCGACCGACCGACAACGCTGCCCGCTACGGTGGTGCCGAGAAGCAGCTTGATTAAATCGCGCCTGTCCACACTCATCGCTGGACACTACCTTCCTATCAGTTGTCTCCGAAACAGCTGGTTGCGTGTTCGCAGCTATTTTCCATGACCTGGAGCTGCGGATCCGAGGCAGCGCAGCAGGTGTCGCCTCACCGCAACTTGCGCCACAGTGTTTCACGGGCTTGCCCAATCCTTCACATTCCATAACGTGAACCGACTTCCGGTCCTATCTCGACCAAGCCGCCGCCCAGTCCGAACCCGGGAGCGCAGTTCGCCCGCCCGGGAGTAGGGACTCGGAGATGATTCCAGGCGCAGCATTGACGCGTTCAAAGGCGCAAACC
>JAUVBS010000022.1 GCA_030591105.1 bacterium
ATGAAATCTGGTTATGGTCGGATCCTGATCCTGGCATTCGCGCATATGGATTCTATCGCAAGCTGGGATACGAACCAACGGGTGCTATCAAGGGCAGCGATGAATTGCTCAAACTCGAGTGGAGAGAGAGTTAGCAAGAGCTTCCAGCAGACGAAGCCGCTTGTCACGGCTCTGGTGGTGCCAGCACCGCGCCAAACGCCTTTGCAGCTGAAGCGGACGTCAGGCGGTCAGAATCTGATTGCGGGGTGTAGAGAACTCACATGTTCTTACTCAAGCGGGCAATAACGTATGCTTCACTCTTCGTCGGCTTGGTGCTGGTATTCTTGCCATCGCGTTTGTTGTCATCGGCTGGCATCGTTCAGCCCGAGTTCACTGGTTTGCCGCAGGTGGCGGGAATGGTAACTGCAGCGGTTGGGGCGGCATTGGTTTTGTGGTGCGTCACCTCATTTATCCGGGTGGGCCAGGGAACACCCGCGCCGTTTGACCCACCCCGCCGTTTGGTCGTTACCGGGCCTTACCGCATAGTGAGAAACCCTATGTATATCGGTGCTGGGCTGGCTCTCGCTGGGGCCACGCAATTCTATGCTTCCGTTGAGCTCCTCGCCTACTTGTGCCTGCTGTTTCTTGTCTCCCATTTATTCATCGTATTCTACGAAGAACCTACGTTGAAGAGACGGTTCGGGGAGGCGTATAATGCCTACTGTCGCGCAGTGGGACGGTGGTTTCCGCGGCCGCGAGAATGATCAATGGCGTGGTGCAGTCTAACAAGAGCTTGCGCCCGACAATCGCGTCTGTCACGCACCTGGTTTTCGCCACGTTCGCGCCAGCCACGCTTGCAGGTGAAGAAAACGTTAGAGTGGCAAGGATTGAGGATGGCTGATGGGGAAACCGAGAAATACTACTGAGCTTCAATCCCTGCCGAGTATCGGTCCGAGCCTGGCGCAAGATCTCAGAGATCTAGGATTTCGTGCCCCTGCTGATCTGCACGGCCAGGATCCGGAACAGATGTATACCGAATTCTGTGAACTCCGTGGTCAGAAGATTGATCGATGTGTTCTGTATTCATTTCGGTGTGCAGTGTACTCGGTGACCTCGAGTGATAAGGACCCGGAGCTGACGAAGTGGTGGAACTGGAAGGATCGGGCGCTCTAATAATAGCTTGCACCCGAAGATCTCGTCTGTCCCGCGGCGAAGGTGGCGTGATCAAGGACTAGATCATTAATATACGTCTCATAAATCATGTGAGGGCCCCCCGGGGGGTCCTGTTCATGTCACTGGCGACTATAATTGTCGTTATCGTGCTTCATGTATGCCGAGACCAGATATAGATACATTTTCGCAAGCACAACATATGGCTTTCGGCGCGGGCACAGCGTATGGCTTTCGTCGCGGGCTGCGGGCTGCGGGCTGCGCGCTGCGGGCGTGGCGCTTCGAGTAGGTCTCCGTTGGACTCCTTACAGGTGGCCAGGAAACCCACGCGTCCCGATTGCAGTTGACTTCATACTATGCCGTGGTACCCTATCGAACGTTAGTTCGAAGCGGTTTCGGAGACCGTTAGCCGCCAGAGTACGAACGTATCATGGCTTGCCGCAATACCACTTACCATCGACCGCAATCGATCGCCGAAGCGTGCCAGATTGCCGGCGAGTACGGTATACGGGGGCGTTTCCTTGCCGGTGGCACCGAGCTACTGATCGACCTCGACAGCGGGCGCGACCGCGCCGACCAGCTCATTTCCCTCCGCGACGTTCCCGACCTGTGTGAGATCCGTATTGAAGCTGGCGAGCTGCGGATCGGCGCCCTCGCCACGCTCAGCGCGATAGCCACGGCACCCGATGTCGTCCGCGCTCTGCCGGCTTTGCGCGAGGCGATCTTGACCATGGGTGGTCAGCAGATTCGCAATAGGGCGACCATCGGGGGCAACTTCTGTCGGGCGGTGCCGTGTGCGGACACACCGCCGCTCTGTATCGCGGCGGGCGCGAGGCTCGAGATCGTCGGCGCCACCGGCGCGCGCACGCTGCCGGCAGCGGACTTCTTCGTCGGCCCCCGCCAGACCGTACTCGATCGCAGCGAGATCCTGACCGAGATCCGGATCCCCGTACCGCCGGCCCACTCCGGGGCCAGCTACCAGCGCTTCTCTCTGCGGCACGGTATGGCCGTGGCCGTCGCGGCGGTGGCAGCCGTGCTGCAGCTCGACGGCGACGAGATCACTTCGGCGCGGGTCGTGCTGAGCGCTGTGGCACCGGTGCCGCTGCTCGTTGGCGAGTGCACCGATCTTCTGGTCGGCCGCAAGCCGGTGCCGGATCTGTTCGCTGAGGCCGGAACCATCGCCGCGGCCGCGGCTCAGCCCATCACCGATCTGCGCGGTAGCGCCGAGTTCCGCCGCGAGCTGCTGGCGGTGCTCACACCGAGGGCACTGAACGAAGCGGCCGCGCGGGCCAAAGGAGAGGCGGCATGAGCGAGCAGGTGCTCATCACGCTCACCGTCAACGGCCAGGAGCGCGCCGTCGCCGTCGAGCCCAGTGCGACGCTGCTGCGCGTGTTGCGCGACGAATTGCAACTGACCGGGACCAAGGCAGGTTGCGAAGCGGGCGACTGTGGTTCCTGCACGGTGATCGTCGACGGCGAGGCGGTCAACTCGTGCTTGCTCCTCGCGGTCGAAGCCGACGGCGCGGCGATCACGACCATCGAAGGACTCGCCACAGGCGGCGAGCTGCACGAACTGCAGAAGGCGTTTGTGAAGCTCGGCGCGCTGCAGTGTGGTTACTGCACACCCGGCCAGCTCATGGCGGCCAAAGCCTTGATCGATCATAACCCGCAGCCTTCGCGAGCAGAGATCCGGCAGGCCCTCGGCGGTAATCTCTGCCGCTGTGGCACGTACCCGCGGATCATCGAGGCCATCGAACAGCGGCACACCTTCGCCGACGAAACGCTGGACACCAAGCCCGGCCCACACGACGAACGTGACCAGAAACGGGACCATGCGGTCGTCGGCCAGAGCGTGACCCGTTACGACGGTCCGGACAAGGTGACCGGCCGCTCCCTGTACACCGCCGATATCCGGCTGCTCGACATGGTGTACGGCAAGATTCTCGGCAGCACGGTTGCCCACGGGACGATCAAGCGGATCGACACGAGTGCGGCGCGCGCGCTGCCGGGCGTGCTGGCGGTCATCACCGGCGAGGACGTCCCGGACATCTGGTACGGCGTCAGCCCGGCGCGTTACGACGAGCGGATCCTGGCGACCGAGCGCGTGCGCTACGTGGGGGACGAGGTGGCGGCCGTGGCCGCGATCGATGAAGAGACTGCCGAACAAGCGGTCGCCTTGATCGAGGTCCAGTACGAAGAGCTACCGGCGGTCTTCGATCCCGAATCGGCCATGGCGCCCGAGGCGGAGCTGATCCACCCCGAGGATCCGCGGTTTGCGGGCAACATCAATACCCGGGTCGAGTGGGATTTCGGCGATGTCGAGCAAGGTTTTGCCGCCGCCGACTGTATCCGTGAACAGCGCTTCGTGGGTAACCGCACCTACCAGTCGCCCATCGAGCCCCACGCGGCCATCGCCCGCTGGGAACACCATGGTGAGCGGCTGACCGTCTGGTCCAGTTCGCAGGCTCCGCACTACAAGCAGCATATGCTCGCCCGGGTCTTCGAATTGCCCATGGGTAATATCCGCATGATCCGGCCGCCGGTCGGCGGCGGGTTCGGCGCCAAGTGTGAGACCACGCCGCTCGAGCTGTGCGCGGTGGTCCTGGCCCGGCAGCTCGGCCGGCCGGTCATGATGAAGTACTCGCGTCGCGAGATGGTTTACCACTTCCGCGGGCGTCACAAGCAGTACATCGACATGAAGATTGGCGTGAAGAAGGACGGAACGATCACCGCGGTCCAGTCACGCATCCTGCTCGACGGCGGCGCCTATACTTCGTTCGGCATCATCACCGTGTACTACGCCGGTTCGATGTTGCCGACGCTCTACAAGATTCCCAACTACAAGTACGACGGGTACCGCGTCTACACCAATCTGCCGGCCAGCGGTGCCATGCGCGGACACGGCGTACCGCAACCCCGCTGGGCGATGGAGTCGCTACTCGACGACCTTGCCGAGGAGCTCGGTCTCGACCCCATCGAGATCCGTCTGCGTAACGCCATGGAGCCGAACACCCGGACGATCAACGATCTCGATATTTCTTCCTGCGAGTTCAAGAAGACGTTAGAAAGGGCGCGCGATGAGTCGGGTTGGCTGGAAAAACGGGGCCAGCTGCCGCCCGGCAAGGGGATCGGAGTCGGTTGTGGTGGCTTCGTTTCCGGAGCCGGCTACCCCATCTACCGTTCGGATTTCCCGCATTCGAACGCCTTGATCCGCGTACACGAGGATGGCAAGGCGGTCTCGCTCCACATCGCGACCGCCGAGATCGGACAGGGCTGCGACACGGTACTGCCGCAGATCGCCGCCGAAGAACTGGGGATCCCGTACGACTGGGTCTGGCTGGCCGAATGTGATTCGGTTCTGGCGCCGACCGACCTGGGCTCTTATGCGAGCCGCGTCACCTTGATGGGAGGCAACGCGGTCAAGATGGCGGCGGCCGCGGCCAAGGTGCAGATCCTGAAGGTCGCCGGCCGGCAGCTCGGTTGCGATCCCCACGGACTGACGGCCCGGGACGGCCGGATCTTCGTCGCGGAGCATCCGGAGCTGGCCATCGGTTGGGACGAGGCCGCCCGCCTCGCGTTTTCCGAATCCGGTCCGGTGGTCGGCACCGGCTGTTACCGGCCGCCACCCGGTCTGGGCGGGAAGTACAAGGGTGCCGCCGTCGGTACCTCGCCCGCCTACAGCTTCGCGACGTCGGTCTGCGAAGTTGCGGTCGATCTCGAAACCGGCGCGGTCAAGGTCGAGCGCTTCAGTGATTTCAGCGACGCCGGTACCGTGATCAATCCGGTGACCTTTCACGGCCAGGTCGAGGGCGGCATCATCATGGGGCTCGGCGAGACCCTGCTCGAAGACACCGTTCACGATGATACCGGGGCCCTCGTCAACCCGGATCTGCACGGCTATCTGATCCCGACGATCAGCGACGCGCCCGAGATCGAGTCCCACGCCGTGGAAAGCTACGAACCTCACGGTCCGTTCGGCGCCAAGGAGATCGGTGAGGGATGTCTACCACCGATCCTCGGCGCGATTGCCAACGCTATTTACGACGCGTGCGGGGTGCGCGTCACCGAGTTGCCGATAACCCCCGAGAAGATCTTGCGCGGACTGGCGACCCAGCGACAGGCAGGCTCGAAACTGTCGGACGATCGGCCGTAGGTCGTCGCTCGCGCGACAGGTGGTGCCCATGAGCAATGCGGAACAACCGGCAGGGATGCCGAACAGCTCGACGAAAAATGCCGAATCGGCGGCGCGGTCGGAGCAGAAACTCGAACTCCTGCTCACTTCGGCGGCCAGCCTGATGGCCCAACAGGGCTACGCCCAGACGTCGATTCGTAACGTCGCGGCGAAGACCGGCTTTAGCCTTGCCGGCATGTACTACTACTTCAAGAACAAGGAGGACCTGCTGTACCAGATCCAGCTGCGCACGTTCTCTTCGCTTCTGGCAGCACAAGAGCGGTCGCTGGCCAACGGCGGCGACCCCGAGGAGAAGCTCCGGCGTCTGGTACGGGGCCATCTGGATTTCTTTACCGACCACGCGAGCGAACTGAAGGTCTGTACGTTCGAGTTGCAGTCGCTGCAGGGCGAACGCTATCAGACGGTCGAGGGACTCCGGCGGCGCTATTTCCGCTGCCTGGCCGAGGTGATCGGCGAGATCCTCGGAGTCGCGAAGCGCGCCGCTGTCGCCGACCAGCTCGTACGGCACCAGGCGCTCTTCGTGTTCGGGATGCTCAACTGGATCTTCATGTGGTACGAGCCCGAACGTGACGGGCCGGTCGAGCAACTCGGCGACGAGATGTTGGCCCTGGTTCTCGAGGGGCTACGCGGCGGTGGGCGCACCGGGCCCAAACTCCCGGAGCCCCCCGAACTCTGACGGCGGCTCATAACGTATCGGTAGACCGAAAGGCGAAAAACATGGATCTCGGTCTGGAGGGGAAAGCCGCCGTCGTCACTGGCGGTAGCCGGGGTATCGGAGCGGCGATTTGTCTGGAACTGGCCCGACTGGGCTGTGACGTGGCACTGACTTACCGCGGCCGGGTCGATGCGGCCACGGAGGTGGCCGGCCGTATCGAAAAAATGGGCCGGCGCGCGCTGCCGCTACAGGCCGACGTCGCGGATTTCGCGGCGACCGAGGCGACGGTCGCCAAGGTGCTGGACACGTTCGGCCGGCTCGACATTCTGGTCTGCAATGCAGGCATTACGTGGGACGGCGTGATCTGGAAGATGACCGAGCAGCAATGGGACGCGGTCATCGCGACGAATCTCAAGGGTTACTTCAACTACAACCGGGCGGCGGCGCGGATCTTCAAGGACCAGCGCTCCGGCAAGATCGTCAACATATCGTCGATCAACGGTCTGCGCGGGAAGTTTGCCCAGAGCAACTACGCGGCGTCCAAGGCCGGTAACATCGCGTTGACCAAGTCTCTGGCCAGGGATCTGGGCAAATTCAATGTGAACGTCAATTGCGTAGCTCCGGGCATGGTGCTGACCGAGATGGCGGCCAACCTCGCTCCGGAATTCCTCAATGCTGCGGTCAAGGAAACGGTGCTCGGGCGCATCGCGGCGAGCGAGGACGTGGCCGACGTGGTCGCGTTCTTTTGCTCGGACCGGTCGCGTCACGTCACCGGGGAGGTGATCAAGGTCGATGGTGGGCAATACATCTAATCAAGCAGGTAGCGACCTGAGGGTCGGCGTGATCGGCGTCGGGCACGGTGTGTTCGGCCGCCGGAGTGACGCGTCGGTGCAGGAGCTGGCGTTCGAGGCCTACCGCGAGGCGTTACAGGACGCCGGCCTCGAACCGGACGCCATCGATGCCTCGGTGATCGGCGCGGTACCGGAGTACCACAAGCAGCGCTCGGTCGGCGGCGTGGTGCAGGAGTATCTGAATCTCAACCCCAAGCCGACCTGGCTGACCGAAGTGGCCTGTGCGTCGGGCTCGGCGGCCATCCGGACCGCGTGGATGGCGATCCGTTCGGGGTTGCACCAAGTCGTCGCGGTGATCGGTTGCCAGAAGATGACCGAGCTGACGACACCCGAGATCCTGGCGCTGATGGGTCGGGTCGGCGACGTCCAGTGGGAGTCGGTCTTCGGTACGACTTTCCCGGGGTACTATGCGATGTTCGCCGAACGGCACCGCCACGAGTTCGGCACCTCGGAGGAACAGCTCGCCCTCGTTGCGGTCAAGAATCATTACTACGGTGCCCGCAACGACAAGGCGCTCTTCCGGAAGGAAATCACCGTCGAGAAAGCGCTGGCTTCCGACCCGGTTGCTTCGCCCCTGCGTGTGTACGACTGCTGCGCCAACGCCGACGGGGCGGCCTGCGTGATTCTGGCCGGCGCGGACCGTATTCGTGAGATCGGCGCCGGCGACCGGACGGTCTGGCTCGATGGCCTCGGCTGTGCGACCGCAAGCATGTCCGTACTGCGCCGGCCGCACCTGACTGGTCTCCCCTCGGCGGAGGATGCCGCGCAACAGGCCTATGCCATGGCCGGCATCACCGCCGGCGACATCGACGTGGCCGACGTCCACGACTGCTTCACCATCGCCGAGATCATGGCCTACGAGGACCTCGGCTTCTGCGCCAAGGGTGAGGGCGGGCGATTCATCGCCGAGAAGCAATCGTACGTCGGCGGCACCACGCCGGTGAACATCGATGGCGGTCTGAAAGCCAAGGGACACCCCATCGGAGCCACCGGGGTGTCGATGGCCTACGAGATCATCCGTCAGCTACGCGGCGAGTGCGGCGAGCGCCAGGTACCCGACGCCAGCGTGGGGTTGACCCACAACGTCGGCGGTATCGGCCAGTACTGTTTCGTGAACGTCTTCCGGAGGGAGTGAACATCGTGTTCGAATGGTTCGGCAGAGTCAGCTACGCACCGCACACGAAAGTTGCCGGTTTCGCGCGCCATCTGAAGGACGGCCGTCTGATGGCTTCGCGATGTGAACAGTGCGGGCACGTCTCGTTCCCACCGCGCGCCGACTGTCCCCAATGTCTCAGCGACCAGTTCGCATTCGACGAGCTGAGCGGTGTCGGCACGGTACTCACGTACACCAAGATCGACGCGGCGCCGGCGGGTTTCGAGGAACTCGTACCGTTCGTCGTCGGGGTCGTGGATCTCACGGAAACCGGCCGATTGCTGGCCTGGTTCGGTGAATCTATTGCTGACGAGGAGATCGCCATCGGCATGCCGGTGCAGGTCGTGCCGCGGATCTTCGAGGAGCTAGAACAGATCAAGGTCTATTACAGCCTGGAACGGCCCGGCACGAGCTGGGTGAAGGCCGACTCGAGTTAGCCCGGCGGCTAGTCCACCCGGTTCCGACCGGCGAGGAGGGGATGATGGCAGGCCCAGAGAGCACCATCGATTTCGAGGTGGTAGAAGACGTCGCGCTGATCACGCTGGACAATCCGCCGGTGAACATCCTGACCGGAGCGATGATGGGCGAGATCACCGCGGCACTGGAGCGGGTGCAGGCGGACGACACGCTCAAGGCGGTGGCCTTCACCGCCCGCGGCAAGGCGTTCAGCGCCGGGGCGGACATCGGCGAGCACCGCCCCGAGCAGGTTGGCGAAATGATCGCCGCCTTCTGCGGTATGTTCCGGCGGTTCGACGAACTCGACCTGCCGGTGGTGATGGCCGTCGACGGCGGGGCGCTCGGTGCCGGCTTCGAGCTGGTGATGATGGCGGACATTCTGCTGGCGAGCGAACGAGCCACCTTCGGCCAGCCCGAAATCCGGCTCGGTTTCTTTGCCCCGGTCGGCGTGGCCGAGCTACCGGCGCTGGTCGGTCGGGCCAAGGCGATCGAGATCACCGCCACGGGACGGACCTACAGCGCGGACGAGATGCACGCCTGCGGTTTCGTCACCCAGGTCGTACCGACCGATCAGCTCGACGACGCGCTGGCGTCGGTCTTGAAGGATTTACGCCGGGCCAGCCCGCTGGTGATGCGGCTGAATGTGCGCACGCTGAAACGATCGCGGTCACTGCCTTTCGCCGAAGCGCTCGCCACAGCGGAAAAGGTGTTCCTCGAAGAGCTGATGACGTCCGAGGATCCGGTCGAGGGTATCGACTCTTTCTACGAGAAGCGACGGCCGGTCTGGCGGAACCGCTAGCTGCTATCAGGTTCGCCTGGATGGCCCGCGTGCGGGCTTGGCGACGGAGCGCGACGAGTCACGGAAACGTTTCGCTACCGATGGAGGAGACATGAAGATCGTGGTGATCGGTGCGGGGGCTCTGGGCGGGCTCGTCGGCGCTCACTTGACCGAGGCCGGCGAAGAAGTTGCGCTGGTCGAGATCAATCAGGCGCGGGTGCGGCTGCTCAACGAGACCGGGCTCTTCATCTCCGAGGGGAGCAAGGGGGAGCGCTGCGTCCGGGTGCGTGCGGTTGCGTCGGTGGCGGAGCTCGAACCGGCGGACCTCGTTTTCATCTCCGTGAAGAGCTACCAGACCGAGACCGCGGTGAACGATTCACTGCCGGTGATCGGGCCGCAAACCTATGTACTCTCGATGCAGAACGGTATTGGTAATACCGACGTGATGGCGGGGATCCTCGGTCCCGAACGGGTGCTCAGCGGTATCACCTATCACAGCATCCAGCATACGGGCCCCAACCGCTTGCGCTACCGGCCCGGCATCAAGCCGATCCAGATCGCCCCACAGGACGGCGACATAACGCCCGCCATCGAAGCGGTCGGTGAGGTGTTCAGGGGTGCGGGTCTGGCCACCGAGGTCGTCGAGCAGATCGACGATGTGATCTGGCAGAAATTGCTGCACAACGCGGTGGTCAACCCGGTCTCCGCGTTGACCGGTTTGACCTGCCGCGATCTCCTCGACGACGACGATCTACAGCAATTCATGCGCGAGCTGTGCATGGAGATCGTCGCGGTCATGCGGGCGCGCGGAATACCGATCATCGACGAGGAGGACCCTTACCGGCCGGTCATCAAATCGCAGAAAGCGTTGGGCAAGAATCGTCCGTCGATGTGGCAGGACCTCGTACGCAGCAACCGCAGTGAGATCGACGCGATCAACGGCGCCGTGGTTGCCGAGGCCGAGCGCCTCGGGCTGACCGCCCCGCACAACAAGGCGTTGGTCCAGTTCATCCACTCGCGCGAGAGCCAGAAGTTCCTGCGCAAGCAGGAGATCGCCGCCACCTTGCGGCAAGCCGCGGGAACGCCGGAGGCGGCCACCGCGCGGCGGGCCTCCCGCCCGCAGAAACGACCGACTCGCAAGGCGGCCGACGGCGGTATGCCGCTCGGCCGCGTGCCACTGGAAGTCGTGCCGAAGCTGAAGGAGCTACTGCACGATTACTATCGCGATGTTCAGGCTGCCAGCGACGATCCCGCCCGCCGCGTCGCCTACGTTTCGGGGTTGGGGCCGGTGGAGATCGTCCGCGCCATGGGGATGACGCCGTACTTTCCCGAGAACCACGCCGCGCTCATCGGCGCCAGTCGTCAAACCGGCAAGTACATCCCGCGCGCGTTGACCGAAGGGTTCTCCCAGTTTGCGAGCTCGGCTCTGGCCAGCGACATCGGGGCACTGCTGGTCGGTGACAGCCCGCTGGTATCGGTCTACGGCATCGACGGCCCACCCGATCCGGATCTGCTGGTCTACAACACCAATTACGGCCACCGCTTCATCCAGTGGTTCGATTACTACAGCAAGCGCTTTCAGGTACCGGTCTACGGTCTGCACCCGCCGGCAGCTCTCGATGAACTGGATCAGGTCGATCTGGGTGCGGCGTCGCAGCAGATGCTACGCCTGGTCACACAACTCGAAGGCGCCACCGGCGAGAAGCTCGATATCGACCGTCTGGCGGAGGTCGTCCGCAACTCGGCACGGGCAGCCTGGCTCTGGAGCGAGATCCTCGACCTGGCCAAGACGGTACCGTCGCCGCTGACCTTCTTCGACATGCTGGTCCACGTGGCCCCGATGGTCTTGATGCGCGGCACGCCCGAGGCGGTCACTTATTATTCGCTGCTGAAAGCGGAGATCGAGGAGAGGGTGGCGCAGCAAGTCGCTGCCGTACCGGGCGAGCGGTTCCGTTTCTACTGGGAAGGACCGCCGATCTGGTGCGCGTTGCGTCCTCTGGCCGAGCTCTTTCTGAACAACGGTGTCGCCATCGTCGCCTCGACTTACTGCGGCATCTTCACGCTGGAAGGGCTCGACCCGAAAAACCCCATCGAGAGTCTGGCGCGGACCTACACGAGTATCTTCCACAACCGGTCCGACGCCTACAAGGAGGACTGGCTGGTCTCCATGTTCCGTGAGTACGGCGTCGACGGTGTCGTCTATCACGATGGCCGTACTTCGCCCGAGCACAGCAACGTGCGCTTCGGTCTCGAGGTGCGCCTGCGGCGCGCGACCGGTCTGCAGGCCATCGTCGTCGAAGCCGACACCCACGACTTGCGCCTGTTCTCGCAGGACCGACTCGAGCGGAAGCTCCGCGATTTCATCGAGATCCACGCGGTGTCCAACGGTTCGATGCCCCCGGACGTCCCCGCACCAGACGAGCTGAGAAACGGGAGAGCGCATGGCTGATCAGACCGAAACCTATGCTGGCGTCGACGTCGGCACCGAATGTGTCAAGGTCGTAGTCCTGAGTAGCGACGGCGTCATCCGCGGTCGCAGTGTCGTACCGGCCAAGGGCTACTTCCAGGACCGCGTGCGCGAAGCGATGGCGGCCGCCCTCGACGAAGCGCAGATCCAGCAAACGGATTTAGGTGGGCTGTGCGCCACCGGTTTTGCCATGGACTGTGTCTCGGATGCCACCCTGACCGCGGGCGAGACCTCGTGCCACGCGCTGGGTGCTTTCCACTACATCGGGCAGCCGCTGTGCGTCGTCGATATCGGTGGCCGCGAACCGACGGTGATTCACGTCGACGGCGAGGGCCGCCCGGTCGAGATCCACTCGCTGCGGCGCTGCGCCGTTGGACTGGGTACGTTTCTGATGTTCGCCGCGCGGCACCTGGACGTCCATCCGACCCAGCTGCATGAGCTGGCGGCGAGGGTCGATACGACCGCCGCGATCGGCAGCTACTGCTCGGTCTTCGCGGGATCGGACATCCTGGACCGACTCCG
>JAUVBS010000026.1 GCA_030591105.1 bacterium
ACCACACCCGGCAGTTCGCGCAGCATCACCAGGTGGCTGCCGAGCCAGCCGACATACATCACGCCCAGGACGGTCACGGCGATATGTCCGAGCGACTGGTCCATGTCGCGACGCATCAACTCGCCGATCATGATCGCCAGCAGGCTAGCGGTGACGATGAGCGAGACCGCCGCTCCGCCTCGGAAAACGTACCAGCTAAACGCCAGCCCGCAGAAGATACCGAGTGCTCGGTAAGGACGATAACCCTTGGCCGCCATCAGCGTGTAGAACTCGACCATGCCGAGCAAGAGCAGTAGATCGACCAACAGCAGGAAGAAAATCCCGCCGCGCCAGGTGATCACCAACAGACAAGGAATGCCGAGCAAGATCACCGCAACACGGGGCAGAATGCCCGCGTTCAGAAACCGTTGCCAGGGAGAATCTCTATCGGCAGGGTTCACAGCCGTACCTTCAGCAACCGCTTCCAGCGAGCGATGTCGAACCGACTGCTAGCGCGGCCACGATGGTCCTCACAGTCCGGTAGTGCGCCGTAGCGGCGTTCACGACCCTGGTAATTGGCGATCGCCAACAGCAGATCGCGCACTCCGAAATCGGGCCATAGAACGGGGGTGGTCAACAGCTCCGCGTAGGCCGATTGCCACAACAGAAAATTACTCAAACGCGACTCGCCGCTGGTCCGGATTACCAGGTCCGGATCGGGAATATCCGGTGTGTACAGACCTTTGCGTAGCTCTTGCTCATCGAAGTCGTCGAGTGCCAACTCACCCGCCGCGTGACGGCGCGCCAGCGAGGCGGCAGCCCGCAAGATCTCCTGCCGTCCGCCGTAAGCGAGCGCGAGGTTCAAGATCAAACCGTCGTTAGCCGCCAGCGCAGCGATGGTCTGTTCCAGGGCCGTCCGGGCCGGAGCAGGCAAGCGACTCAACTCGCCGGTCGCTCGCAACTTCACCCCTTGCCGATTGAGCTCGTCCCGTTCGCCGGTTAAGCTTTCTTCGAGGAACCGCCAAAGAGCCTGCACCTCCGCTTCGGGTCGGTTGAAATTTTCCTGGCTGAATGTGTAGATCGTCAGCACACCGATACCGAGTCGGCTGCTGGTGCGTACGCATCGCCGCACCGCGTGTCGACCGGCCCGGTGACCAGCCACTCGCGGCAGATAGCGACGCCGCGCCCAACGTCCGTTGCCATCCATGATGATGGCCACGTGGTGAGGCAAATTACCGCGAGCGAGGACCGCATCGATCAACTGATCGTCGGTGAGGTTCGCGTAGAGATCTGGCACTCCGACGGACGGCATGGTCCTAAATCTCCATGATGTCCGCTTCCTTGGCGGCAACGATTTCGTCCACCTGCTCGCAGAAGCGATCGGTCAGTTTCTGAATCTCGGCTTTGGCGTTGTGAAACTCGTCCTCGGTGATCCCGCCTGCTTTCTGGTCCTTTTTCAGCAGGTCGTTGGCTTCCTGTCTGGCCCGGCGTACCGCCACCTTGCCTTCCTCACCGGTTTCCTTGCCTTGTTTGACCAGTTCGCGACGACGCTCCTCGGTCAGCTCGGGGATCTGCAGCCGTATCATCATGCCGTCGCTAGCTGGGTTCAGACCGAGGTTACTCGACTGGATCGCCTTCTCGATTTCACCGATGACCGACCGGTCGAACGGTTTAACCGCCAACAGCCGCGGCTCGGGCACCGCTACGGTGGCCAGCTGTTTCAACGGGGTCGGTGTTCCGTAGTACTCCACCAGCAAACCGTCGAGGATCGCCGGCGACGCTTTACCCGTGCGGATCTGGCCGAGGCGGCGCCGAACCGCGTCGATGGCCAATTCCATGGCCAGCTCCGCATTTTCTTGTGCTTCCGTACTCATGGTTACGGCTCCTTTACAATCCAGGTTCCCAGCGGCTCACCCGCGAGCAATCGCAGCAACTGTTCGGGTTGCGAGATGTCGAATACCAGCACCGGCAGATTACGTTCCGCACAGAGCGTGATCGCAGTCAGATCCATCACCCCCAGGCGGCGCGAGATCACCTCGTCGTAGCTCAGGCGGTCGAAGCGTCGGGCATCGGGGTTACGGCGGGGGTCTTCTGCGTAGACACCATCGACCTGAGTGCCCTTGACCAAAACGTCGGCACCGATCTCGAGGGCGCGCAACGCCGCCGCCGAATCGGTGGTGAAATAGGGATTGCCGGTACCGCCGGCGAACAGCAGCACGTGTCCAGTCTGCAGGAGCGGTAACGCCACGTCGCGTGCGAATCCGCGGGCCAGCGGCGGAAAATCTCGGGGGGTGAAGATGCGGGACTTGATCCCCTCGGCCCGCAGATAATCCCGGAAGATGGCGGCGTTCATCACGGTACCGAGCATACCGACCTGGTCGGCTGTAACGCGATCGACCGTTTCGAGATTGGCAGAGCGGGCTCGAAATATGTTGCCGGCGCCGATGACGATGCCGACTTGCACGGATTGCTGCACGACTTCGTGCATTACCTGGGCCAGCGCGGTCAGCTTGTCGTGACCGAACTGCTGATCACCCTCCATGAGGGCTTCACCGCTGAGCTTCAGTAGGATCCGGGTAAAGCGTACCTGATTCACGCCCGACCTCCCCGCCGGCGTCCTCCCCCGTACGCCGCAGCGGTGGGGGCGCCGCCGCTCGTCAAAAAAAATCCGGACTGCAGCACGGGTCGGACAGCCGCGTCAAATTCCAATTTCGAAACGTGCGAAGCGCTTGATCTGCATGTTCTCGCCCAGTTTCCCGATGACCGATTTAAGGTAATCGTCTACAGTCATGTCGGGATCTTTGACGTATTTCTGCTCGAGCAACGCGATCTCCGAATAGTACTTGTCTACTTTACCATCGACGATCTTGTCAATGATGTTGTCCGGTTTACCCTGCTCCATCATCTGCGCGCGGTATATCTCCCGCTCTTTTTCGACGACGGAGCCATCGACCTGATCGCGGCTTACAGCGAGAGGACTACTCGCCGCAATGTGCATGGCAACGTTGTGAACCATCTGCAGGAAATCATCGGTGCGGGCGACGAAATCGGTCTCGCACGCAATTTCCACCAGAACGCCGACGCGGCCACCCATGTGGATGTAGGAACCGACGATACCTTGGCTGGTGGTACGGCCTTCCTTCTTGCTCGCCGAGGCGATCCCCTTCTTGCGCAGGTAATCCCCGGCCAGTTCCAGATCGCCGTCGCTCTCGGCCAGCGCCTTCTTGCAGTCCATCATACCGGCGTTCGTGGCCTCGCGCAGTTCCTTGACCATCTTCGCTGTGATATCCATGTCTCCTCCTGGAGTCTCGCACCGCCGGGGCGCGCGCCTTGGCGGTCGCTCAGACCAGGCGAACTCCGCGTAATCCCGTCCGCTCCGTGGCGGCCGGGGTTGACCCGGAGCTAGTTGTTTTGGTCGGCCTGGCCCGCTGCTGGTTTCTGGTCGGATGCGGGGGCATCGGCAGACTCCGAGGCCGCCGCCTCGGCTTCAGTCGTGGCTTGCTTCTTCTCGGGCACGGTGCCGATGACCACGCTGGCGTCGCCTTCGAGGCTAGCTGTAGCTTTCGGTGGCCCGGCAGCCGATTCGGCCATCTCGACGTCCCGCCCCTCACCACGGATTTTGCGACCGATTTCGATCGCCTCGGCCATGGTCCGCGAGAACAGATTGATCGACCTAATCGCGTCGTCGTTTCCAGGAATCGGGTAATCGATCAGTTTGGGATCGCTATTGGTGTCGACGATACCAATGATGGGAATCGACAGCTTGCTGGCTTCCCGAACCGCGGTCTCTTCCTCGACCGTGTCGACGACGAACAGCGCGTCCGGCAGAGTCTTCATCCGACGGATACCGCCCAGATTCTTGTTGAGCTTCTCATAGGTCCGGCTGATCTCCAGCTGTTCCTTCTTCGAGAAGTTATTGATCCGACCGTCGGCCATCATCGCTTCGATGTCATCGAGCTTCTGCACGCTCTTGTAGATGGTCTGGTGGTTGGTGAGCATTCCACCCAACCAGCGCTCGGTCACGTACGGCATGCCGCAACGTTGTGCCGACTCGCGTATCGCCACCTTGGCCTGTTTCTTGGTACCGACAAAGAGTACCGTGCCGCCCTTCGACCCGATCTTCGACAGGAAATTGTAGGCGTTCTGCAGCGCCCGCTGTGTCTTCTGTAGATCGATGATATAGATCCCGCCGCGGGCGATGAAGATGTAAGGCTTCATCTTCGGGTTCCACTTACGGGTCTGGTGTCCGAAGTGGACCCCTGCTTCGAGGAGATCCTTGAGACCGACGTTCATGTTCGCCTCCAAATTCAGGTTGAACCTCCCCAGCCGTCATCGAAGCAGGAAAAACACCGTAGTGCCACCCATCCTCTTCTCGGGCCAGGTGCGTAATTGCGACCCGGAGTTACCCCACCGAGTCGCATAAATCCCCCAGGCCTAACGCTTGGAGAACTGGAACCGCTTACGGGCTCCGGGCTGCCCATACTTCTTGCGCTCGACCATCCGCGAGTCACGGGTCAGAAGTCCGTGCTTGCGCAGCGGCTTACGGAACTCCTCGTCAGCCACCACCAAGGCACGCGCGATGCCGTGGCTGAGCGCTCCGGCTTGACCGGAAATGCCGCCACCGCGGACGCTGCACCAGACGTCGAACTCGTTCTGTACACCGAGAGCCCTGAGCGGCTGCATCGCATGACCGCGTAGGGTCTCTCCGAAGTAATCATCAAGTTCGCGTTTGTTCACCAGGACTTTACCGGTACCCTGGGTCAGCCAGACTCGGGCGACGGCGGTTTTCCGGCGACCGGTGGCGTAATACCTCTCCTCCAAGATCAAACCTCCCCGACGACCGTCGCAATACGGCCGCGCGGTTACTTCAGGAAATCTCTACGTTTCTCGGCTGTTGGGCCTCGTGCGGATGCTCCGGGCCAGCGTAGACACGTAGATTGGTCAAGAGCTGCCTACCGAGGCGGTTCTTCGGCAGCATACCTTTGACCGCGTGCATGATGATTTCGTCGGGACGCGAGTTCATGAGCTTCTTCATGGGAATCTGTTTCTGGCCGCCCATGTATCCGCTGTAGCGAAAGTAGACCTTCTGGTCCAGCTTCTGGCCGGTCAGTTTGATTTTCCGGGCATTGACAATGATCACGTTGTCGCCCATGTCCAGATGCGGCGTAAACGTCGGCTTGTGCTTGCCTCGCAGGAAGGTCGCCACCTGGGTGGCCAAGCGCCCGAGCACCACGCCGCTGGCGTCGATCACGAGCCATTCCTTGGCAATCTCGTCCTTCTTCATCGAATATGTCTTCACGAAACCAGCCTCCCAGGCCGTAGCGCGGCGCACTCCACCGACGCACATACCCACGCCGTGCGCACCCCGGCCTTTCGACCGCTGCGCTGCCCGTGCGAGCGATGCCTAAAGTCGTCTATCCGCAATTAAAAGTGCCGCTTGCGCGGCACACGCCATGCCCCCGCAAAACCGGGTAAGGCAATGTAACAAACCGAACCAGGACTGTCAAGGCGAGCGGAACGGCATTTATGTGCCTGCGCGGTCGCATTCAGCACCTTCCGTCGTGCCTTCGAAAATGCGTCACCGTATGCGGCCCTATTTTCGAACGCACACCGGAAATCGTTACGCCAGCCCGCCCCGGGCGAGGCGACTCGCTTCGAGCACCGGACCGAGCGAACTGGTGAATGGCGGGCGTAAGACACCGAATTCCGTGATGTGAGCGGTAATGAGCGCCGCCGGAGTGATATCGAAAGCCGGATTGAACGCAGTGACCCGCGGCGCCACGGCGCGATAATCGCCATAGGTACGGACCTCTTCGGGGTCCCGCTCCTCGATAACGATTTCAGCACCGGAAGCGATGTCGGGATCGTACGTCGAAGACGGAGCCGCGATGTAGAACGGCACCTGGTGCCGATCCGCCAGGACCGCCAGCGGGTAAGTGCCGATCTTGTTGGCTGTATCGCCGTTGGCGGCCACCCGGTCGGCTCCTGTGATCACCGCGTCGACGCTGCCGTTACGCAGGACCGTGGCTGCGGCGGAGTCGCAGATCACCGTGACCTCGATCGACTGACTCTGCAGTTCCCAGGCGGTCAGCCGCGCCCCCTGCAATAGCGGCCTAGTCTCGTCGGCATAGACCCGCACCTGCTTGCCCTGCGCCGCAGCAGCGAACACGACGCCGAGCGCGGTGCCGTAACCTCCGGTGGCCAGACCGCCGGCGTTGCAGTGGGTCAACACCACTGCGGTGTCCGGTAGCAACGCGGCGCCGTGGAGTGACAGCTGGCGGCAGGTACGCAGATCCTCGTCCAGTACCGCATCGGCCTCGGCACGCAGTGCGGCGGCGACCTGCGCCAGCGGTTCGCCAGCGACGGCGAGACGTTCGCACAGACCACCGACCCTTTCGAGAGCCCAGAAGAGGTTGACCGCCGTCGGACGCGTGCCGGCGAGTGCGGCACGGTCGCGCCGAAAAATTGCCAAGGCCGCGGCCGGATCGGGCGCGACGGTGGCTGCCCGTTCCCAGGCCAGCACCAGACCGTAGGCGGCCGCCACGCCGATAGCCGGCGCGCCGCGCACCGCCAGTTCGACAATGGCACGGCACAGCGTCGGGACGTCAGAGCAGCGTCGCCAGACCAGCTCCTGCGGCAAACGCGTCTGATCGATCAGCACCACCTCGCCATCCCGATACGAGACGACGGGAAACGGAAACGGCAACTCGAATTCGCTCATGGTACTCATACCCTACCCTCGCTCTGGATCGGGACGCGGGCCCCACGCCCACACCACCTCACTCCTGTGCCGGGCCGGTGAACGCTTCGCGCAGCGCCTGCCCCAGTAACGCCAACGGCAAACCCATGACGTTGAAGTAACACCCTTCGATACGTCGGACCATCAATGCTCCGTAGCCCTGGATCCCATAAGCCCCGGCCTTGTCCATCGGCTCACCGGTGGCGACGTAGCGACGGATGGTCGCTTCGTCCAGCGGCAGGAACTCGACTTCCGTCTGCTGGTGACCGATCCACGGCCGTGCCAGCTGCGGACCGATCAGAGCGATGGCGGAGATGACCGAGTGACGACGTCCGACCAACTGTTGCAATAGCGACACGGCGTCTTCCGGATCGCGGGGTTTCTCGAGGACAGCGCCGTCGATCACGACCACCGTGTCGGCGCCGAGAACCAGACGGTCGGTCATACGCCGGCCCACTTCGCTCGCCTTGGCCTCGGCGAGTGCGCGTCCGTAGAGTGCCGGGTCGGTGATATCGCCAGACGCAGCAACGCCACTGCCCGGTGCCAGACCGGCGACGAGCACCGCTTCGGCAGTCTGAGCGGGGTGGACCTCGAACGGGATCCCGGCGACTGACAACAACGCAGCGCGCCGCGGCGATTGCGAGGCGAGCACCAGAATCAAGCCGTTGGGCCACGGGACAAATGGAGAAACGGTCACATCGATTCCCCAGCGGTGTCGCGATCGACGATCAGTGTCACCGGTCCGCGATTGGTCAAACTGACGTCCATCATCGCACCGAATCGTCCTTCCGCCACTTCGGGCCACTGGTCACGCAGCAACGCGCCGAAGTTACGGTACAACCGTTCCGCTTCGACCGGAGGTGCCGAATGCACATAGCTCGGGCGGTTGCCCTTACGGCAGTCGCCGTAGAGCGTGAACTGGGAAACCAGCAGGATGCCGCCACCGATATCGCGGAGCGACAGGTTCATTTTTCCTGCTGCATCACCGAACAGGCGCAAGGCGGGAATCTTGCGCGCCATCCAGGCTAGTTCGCGGTCACTATCTGCGGGCGCGAAGGCCACCAGCACCACCAAACCGCCGTCAATAGCCCCGATCACTTCCCCGTCCACGGTCACCGACGCCGGCCCTGATCGTTGGATCACGCAACGCATACACCATCTCCCCAGTTCCGTCGGCTGGACCGTGGCCAGCGCACTGTGCAGCAGCGGCGCGGGTTCCGTACAGCAATCGCTACCCGGATCGTTCAACCGAGCTGATAGCGCTCGACACTTTCGACGCCGGGAATCTTGCCGATCGTATCGAGGATCCGCTGCAGGTTGTTGAGGCTGTGGATCTCGACGACGAGTGTCGCCCGGGCCAGGTCGTCCTCCGCGGTGAACTCACCGCTCTGGAGATTCGCACCTGCCCCACCGAAAGCTCGGCTTACGTCAGCCAGAAGATTCTTACGATCCTGGGCCAGGATCACGAGTTTGACCAAGAAAGTCTGCTCCGGCGCGGCGTCCCAGGTGACCTCGATCATACGGCCGGCTTCCAGATTCGGGTCGCTGAGATTGGAACATCCGACTCGGTGCACCGACACCCCGCGCCCCCGCGTGACCAGACCGATGATGGCGTCGCCCGGAATCGGCTCGCAGCAACGCGCGAAATTGACCATCAGATTCTGGATCCCGGCCACCCGTACCCCGCCCTGGCTACGGTGCAGGATCGCATCGTAGAGATCCCGCCCACGCTGGAGCACCTTTTCGGCAGTGCTCTCCTGAGGGGGTTGCAAGCGACCAATGACCCGCTGGTGCGGAATGTCACCGCTGCCGACCGCCGCCAGCAGCTTCTCGACCTCGCTGTAACCCATCTCCTGCGCCACATCCACCAGATCGCGTTCGACGCTCAAGCGGATCTTGCGACGGCTGAGTTCTCGCTCGAGGATCTCGCGGCCGAGCTTGATACTCTCCTGCACCTGCGTGCTCTTGATCCAGCTGCGGATGTGCTGCTTGGCGCGCCCGGTCTTGACGATCCTCAGCCAACTGGTGCTCGGACGAGCCGTCTTGGCGGTGAGGATCTCCACTTCGTCGCGGTTGTCGAGTTCGGTACGCAGGCTGACGATGCGTCCGTTCACCTTGGCACCGACGCAGTGCAGCCCAACCTCGGAGTGAATACCAAAGGCAAAGTCGAGCGGAGTCGCTCCCTTGGGTAGCTGGAACAGGTCGCCGGCCGGGCTGAAAACGAATACCTCGTCTTGGAAGAAATCGATATTCAGCGTCTCCATGAACTCGCGCGGATCGGCGACATCCTGCTGCCACTCCATCACCTGGCGCAACCATTTGACCATGTTGCTGAAATCGGTCTCGTCCGGCAGCCCCTCCTTGTAGCGCCAGTGAGCAGCAATGCCGAGCTCGCTGCGCTCATGCATCTCGCGTGTGCGGATCTGCACCTCGATGTACTTGCCGCCCTGGACCTGGACGGTCGAGTGGATCGACTGGTACATGTTCCGTTTCGGGGTCGCGACGTAGTCCTTGATGCGGTCGGCCACCGGCGGAAAAAGGCTGTGGACCACCCCGAGGGCGTGGTAGCAGTCGGCCTTGGTCTCGACGACGATGCGCAGCGCGAGCAGATCGTACATCCGGTCGATCCCGATCTGCTGCGATCTCATCTTGCGGTAGATGGAGTAGAAGTGCTTCGGTCGTCCGGATATGGTGCACTGGATACCGGCCTTGGCAATCGCCTCGGCCAGCGGTGTCCGGATCTCGGCGATGATGTTCTCGCGATCGGCTCGGGTCTGGTTGATGCCCGACTCGATCTCGAAGTAACGCTCCGGTTGCAACACCTTGAAAGAGCGGTCTTCCAGTTCCCACTTGATCATCGCGATACCGAACCGGTGCGCCATCGGCGCGTAGACGTCGAGAGTCTCCTGGGCGATGTCGCGCTGGCGCTCCGGCGCCAGATATTCGATGGTCCGCATGTTGTGCAACCGGTCGGCCAACTTGATCAGCACGGTCCGCGGATCCTGGGCGATGGAGAGGATCAACTTGCGGTACGTTTCCGCCTTGCGCGCTTCGGGGTTGGCGGTGCGGATCTCGCTGATCTTGGTGACGCCGTCGACCATGTGGGCGACGTCGGCGCCGAACTTCTCCGCCACCGTTTCGAGTTCGATATCGGTGTCTTCGACCACGTCGTGTACCAGCGCGGCGACGAGCGTGTCGACGTCCAGGCGTAGGTCGGCCAGAATGTCGGCCACCAGGAGCGCGTGGGTGAAGAAAGGCTCACCGCTCTTACGTACCTGACCGGCGTGGGCGTCCCGGCCGAACTGAAAACCGGCCCAGAGTTTCGCCACCTCGGCGGCCGGGTTGTAGACCTCGACCTTACCAACGATGCCCTCCATCATCCGCTGTAACGAGAGCGTCGTTATCTTGTCCGAGGATTGTTCACTCACAGCGACGCCGCCGGTCTGATGTCCACCAGCAACTGTTGGACCGGGTCGTACAAACCTCCGCGCGGCCGGTAGGTGCTACGGCCGATCTGGAACAGGATGTCCCAGCGGCACTTCAGAGCGTCGCGTTCGACGGACAGACTGGCCAGCATACGGCGCCACGCCTCACCAGCGCCGAAGGCGACGAATTCGCGGCTCAACGCCGGAGTGCCATCACCGTCGGAGATCGCTGGGCCGGCGAACGCGAAGCGTAGGTGAGCGCCCTGGCCCATGGCAGTAGGCAAGCGCAGTAGCCTCAGCCCACAACAGCGAAATACCGGCTTGCGATTGCCGGCGCCGAACGGTTCCATCTGTTCGAGTTCGCAGACCTGATCGGCCACTGCTTGGGCCGTCATACAGTCGAGGGCCAGATCCAAATCGTACCGCTCCGGCACCGGTCCGGTTTGCGGCTCCTCGCCGAGCGTGCGTAAGAATTTCTCACGAAACTCAGGGATGTCCTGGGTCCGTAGCGTCAAACCTGCGGCCTGGGCGTGACCGCCGTGGCGCACCAAGAAACGACGGCAGCGGTCGAGCGTCGTTTTCACATCGATGCCGGCGACGCTGCGGGCCGAGCCGCGCGCCTCGTCCCCCTCCACGGCGATCAGAATCGTTGGTAACTGGAACTGCTCGACCAGACGGGCAGCCCCGATGCCGATGACCCCCTTGTGCCAGGCGCTCGAAGCGAGCACCAGGCCGGGATCGCACCGCTCGACGTACGGCACGGCCATATCGATGGCCTCTTCCTTCAACGCGAGATCGGCCTGTTTGCGGCGGGTGTTGGTGCGGTCGGCTTCCTGAGCCAGGCGCTTCGCCGTATCCACATCCCGCGTCAACAGCAGTTCGAGCGCTGTCATGACGCGGCCGATCCGGCCACAGGCATTCAGACGCGGCGCGATCTGGTAGGCCAGATCGGCAGCCGTCACGGGGAAGCCACGGTCGAGCCCACTGATTTGAAGCAGCGCTGCTAACCCGGGTCGGATGCGTAGACGGTCGGCGAACTTTTCCAACCCCTTGCGTACGAGGATCCGGTTCTCTCCCACGAGGTCCATCTGATCGGCGACGAGGCCGAGGGCGACCAGATCGAGTACGCTGGCCAGAAAACGGTCCGGCAGACAGTCAGGCTCTCGTTGTAGCAGGGCCTGGGCGTATTTGAACGCCACGGCTACGCCACACAACTCACGATTGGGGTAGGTTGCATCGCTGCGCCGTGGATTGACCAGAGCGACTGCGGGCGGCCGGCTGTCGAAGATGTGGTGGTCCAGGACGATAACATCGATCCCGGCATCATGTGCCTGAGCGATCTCCGCGTGGGCCGCCGCACCAGTATCGACCGTCACCAGCAAGGTAACTCCGGCGCGGGCCCACTGATCGATC
>JAUVBS010000253.1 GCA_030591105.1 bacterium
ACGGCGCCGGCGTAGTCGCCAGACTCATACAATGCGATCGCTTCCTTGATCTGGTCGGATATCTCGTCGGCCGAAGCTGTCGACGCGAGTACGAGAATCGCGACCAAGAAAACGGCGGCAAAAGTGAGTAGCTTCCTATTCATGAAACGGTCCTCCCCCAGTTTCGTTCGTGAGGTTCACCAGCGACGGCTCACTCCGCTCACAACGACTGCACGAACTCCGCCCAGCGCGCGGTGTACTCCGGCTTCTGGACATCCCACAGAGTGCCGACGACGATCTTGCGGTTGGCCGCCCGTTGTTCCGGATCGAGCCGTCCCAGATCACCCCGGGTGATGGTGTTCTCCTTGTACCACTGCCAGGCTACCGCCGGCTCGCGTTGCTCGTTCTCCTTGCCGTACCCGGTGGGGCACGGCATCAGCAGTTCGACGAACGCAAAGCCGGGTTTGGCCAGCGCGTTCTTGATCGCCTCGATGGTCTCGTAGGGATAACCGACGGTCCAACGCGCCACGTAAGGGGCGCCGGCACCGATGGCCAATCGGCAGAGGTCGAACGGCTCTTCGAGGTTGCCGTAGGGCGCTGTTGTCGCCACCGCGGCGACCGGGGTCGTCGGTGAGACCTGGCCGCCGGTCATGCCGTAGTTGAAGTTGTTCACGCAGATCACCGTCAGGTCGGCGTTGCGCCGCGCGGCGTGGATGAAGTGGTTGCCACCGATGCCGGCCAGGTCGCCGTCGCCGGTGAACACGACGACATTCAAATCCGGCGCGGCGAGCTTCACGCCGGTGGCAAAGGCGATCGCGCGGCCGTGGGTTGTGTGCAGTCCGTCCGCCTCGATATAACCGGGCAGCCGTGAGGAGCAGCCGATCCCGGAACAGAAAACGCAGCGATCGATGTCCAGCTTCAGTTCATCGAGCGCCCGCATCGTGTAACTCAGGACATTGCCGATCCCGCAACCGGTGCAGAAGATCGACGGCCACATCTCCTCACGGATGTATTTCTCGCGTATCTTTTCGGCCTTGTTGAACACGCTGCATCCTCTCTGTCGATTCTAAGCGCGACCTTCTACCTGGCCCGATCGAACCGCCTAACCCGACCGAACCGGTTGGCCACCTTCCTGCACTGCACGGACGATCGCCGCCGGCTGGATGATCTCGCCACCGATCCGGGCGACCTTCTCCACGACGGCGGTGCCCTCGACCGCTTCGCGCACGGTGTGGCAGATCTGGCCTAGATTCAGCTCCGGAACGACGATGCGTTCGAGCGGCGCGGCGAACTCGCGCACCGCTTGCTCGGGGAACGGCAGCACCGTGACCAACCGCAGATGGCTGACCGGCACGCCCTGTAGACGTAGGAGCTTGACGGCGCCGGCAGCCGAACGCGAGGAGATACCGTAGGAGACGAGGCCGACCGTCGCGCCCTCGTCATTGTCGATCTCCACGCGGGTCAATTCGGCGACGGCGTCTTCGATCTTGCCGCACAGCCGCGCGACGAGCTGTGTGTGCACCGCCGCATCGTCGGTCGCCGGCAGACCGCGCTCGTCGTGGGTCAGACCGGTCACATAAGTGTGGTAACCGGTACCGAAATCGGCCATCTCGGGCACCCGACCCTGTACGGCCCGGAAAGGGACGAACTGATCGGACGGCATGGTCGGCCGACGCCGCTCACGGAGCGTGACCTGCTCTGCGGTCGGCAGGGCGATCTTCTCGCGCATGTGCCCCACTTCGCCATCGGTCATCACCAAAACGGGTGTGCGGTACTGTTCGGCCAGATCGAAAGCCAACCGCGTCAGATCGACGCACTCCTGTACCGAGGCGGGAGCTAACGCGATGAGGGCGTGGTCACCGTGGGTCCCCCAGCGCGCCTGCATCATGTCGCCTTGCGCCGGCTCGGTCGGCTGACCGGTCGACGGACCCGAGCGTTGCACATCGATGATCACGCACGGCGTCTCGGTCATGCACGCGTAACCGATGTTTTCCTGCATCAACGAGAACCCCGGACCGCTGGTGGCGGTCATCGCGCGGCGGCCGGTCCAGGCGGCGCCGATCACGGCGGAGATCGACGCAATTTCGTCCTCCATCTGGGCGCAGACACCGCCGATACGCGGCATCAAGCGGGCCAGGGATTCGGCGATTTCGGTGGCCGGTGTGATGGGATAACCCGCAAAAAAAGTACAGCCGCCGAGCAGGGCACCGTACGCACACGCCACGTCCCCCTGCGTGAACTGCTCACGCGATCCCAGAATGTCCATGACTCGCTGGTAGTCGAACTCATCTCCCATGCGCATCTACTCCCGTCGATCGGATGGGGTTGCGTGGCGGCCGGTCACTCACTGCTCACCCTCACCGCCGGTGAACAACTGGCGGCCGGCGCGGACCGCTTGCCGATTCAGATCCTCGGTGCCGGCAGGCACATTGGCCAGCACCGCTGCTTCGAGCAGTTCGGGCGTAATCAGATCGAGATACCCGTTGAGGTAGCCCAGCATGACAATGTTCGTCACGATCTTGTTGCCTACGCTCTCGGCGGTCTTGACGAACGGTTGCGCGAGCGATCCCGGCGCCTCGACCAGATCTCGCTCGATCACGACGACGCCATCGGTCGTGGCGGCGTCCTTCACGTACCGATCGTAGGCAGGTTGCGACAACGCGACAGTAACGTCGGCCACGGTGACCCGCGGGAAGTCGATGGGCTCGGACGCGATGATCACCTCGGAACGGGCGGCGCCGCCCCGCGCCTCCGGCCCGTACGACTGTGTCTGGACCGCCCAGTAACCGGCCTTGACCGCCGCTTCGCCCAGGATGACGCCGGCCAGGATGATCCCCTGCCCGCCGAAACCGCAGATCTTGATTTCCTTCTGCATGCGATCGCTCATCGGCATATCCTCGCTACGAAGTTTCTTGGGCGACCCGGGCTAGACGCCGCCCTTCCTCGAACGCCGCGATGTTCTTCGCTTCGGTTCCCGCGGGCACGTTATCCGCGATGGTCGCTGCCAGCGACTCGTCGGTCACCAGGTGCGCGATCTCGTTCACGAAACCGACCATGATCATGTTGGCCATGATCTTCCGACCGAACTGCTTGAAAGCGATGTCGGTCACCGCCGCGCCGCAGGCCCGCGCAGCCGGCTGTTCGTCCACTACCACGAGGTCCGACTCGTAGAAGAGCAGGCCGTCGTCGCGTAGATCCGCACGAAAAGCGTTGTAAGACTGCTGCGATAGCGTCACCAGTACGTCCAGATCCTGGAAGACCAGGTCGTAGATCTCACCGTCTTCGATCCCGACGTCGCTGCGGGTCAGTCCGCCCCGCGACGCGCTGCCGTAAGACTGGGTGTGGATCGCGTTCTTGCCGTCGAGCATGGCGGCCTTGCCGAAGATGAAGCCGCAGAGCACGACACCCTGCCCGCCAAAGCCGGCGAAGCGGAGTCTCATGGCCGCTCCTTTCCGACCGCGGGCAGCGCCTGCTCCGGTTCTTCAGCGAGTTCGGCTCGTAACGCCGCCTGCTGCTCCCGGCCGAGGTCGCGCAGACAATCGCCCAACTCAGGCTGGTCGCGCTCGACGAGTTTACCGACGACGATCTTATCAGCCAGTTCGGTCTCCGTCAGACCGCGTGCATCGTCGACGGTGACCGACACATCCCGGAAATGTTCGAGCATCTTCACGGGATCGGACATGTTTGTCATCTTCCCGTAACTCACCGGGCACTGGCTCATGATCTCGACGAAGCTGAAGCCCTTCTTGGCGATGGCCTCCTGCAGCGACTCCATGAGCGGGAAGACGTGGAAGGTCGTCCAACGGGCCACGTAGCTGCCGCCGGCTGCGGCGACGACATCGGCGATCCGGAACGGCTGCTCGACGTTGCGGTACGGGGTCGTGGTCGTCTTGATGCCGAACGGCGTCGTCGGCGAGACCTGCCCGCCTGTCATGCCGTAGATGAAGTTGTTCACCAAGAAGACCGTGATATCGATGTTGCGCCGGGCCGCGTGGATCAGGTGGTTGCCGCCGATGCCGGCCAGATCACCGTCGCCGGCGATGACGATCACCTTCAGATCGGGCCGCATGATCTTCACGCCGTTGGCGAAAGCCACCGCGCGGCCGTGGGTCGTGTGCAGCGTGTCGCAGAGGAAGTAGGGGCTCGGAATCCACGACGAGCAACCG
>JAUVBS010000344.1 GCA_030591105.1 bacterium
CTTTTCCTGCCGGCGGCAGCAACAGTAGAACCCCCCGGGGGGTTTTCCCTGCCGCCGTCAGCAACAGCAGGGCCCCCGGGGGGTTATCATCGCGGCCGAACCGAGGGGCTTACCGAATCAACGTCATCTTGCCCCGCAGATCGCTTTCAGCGGTTCGCAGCACGTAGTGGTACACCCCCGACGCGACGCTCCGGCCCGCGGTGTCGCGACCTTCCCAGCTGATCTGGTGATCACCCATGGGCAACTCGCTCGCAATCAGCGTCCGTACCAGATGGCCGCGCTCGTTGTAGATCCGCAGGCTCACCGGACCGGTCTGTGCCAGAGTGAAGCGGATCAAGGTGACCGGGTTGAATGGGTTGGGCGTGTTCTGGAACAGACGCGTGGCGCGCGGCGGGCTGCTGTCGTCCGGGGCTGAGACCGTCGTGTCGAGTATCAGTTCCGCCGTCGCCATGGCAACGGGCGCGGCGCGGCCCTGGTTGACCCACGAGGCGTAGAGCTGATCGCCCAGATCGTCGGTTATGTTTTCGTCGCGCAGAAACTCGATGTACTCCTTGGACGTCGACTGGTAGTTGAGGCTGACCTCGACCCGTGCGCTGCCGAGCGGTAGATGATAGGCGGTCGTATCGGCGTACTGGCCGTCGGCGTAACCGTAACCGACGGGCGGCGATTGGATCGCCGTGAAGGCCGCGTTGGTGAAGCCGCGCGGCGGGATGCGGTTGTCGAGGTAGATCGTGTCGTTCAGCACGAAGTGGAACGACGGTCCGGCCGGTACGCCGACTGCCGCCGCCAGCCGGTGCGAGATACCCGGCTCGATATGGTAAATCTTCACGTCGTCGTCGTGAGTCAAGACGCCGGTGGCTGGATCGTAGGCGCCGGATTCGTAGATCAACCCGTCCTGTGCATCGTAACCCCTCACGTTCAGCCACATGCGCCGCCCTTCGGGATAACCCGACGGCAGCTTGTGGCCGGTCTCGTTCATCACGCTGACCGCGATCGCCGGCACCCCGGGTCCGGGAACCTGAAGCAGTGTCAACGTCGCCGCCTTGACGAGCATGTCCAGCGCCCGCTGACGCGCAGCCTGCAGTTGAGCCAGATCGACTTCGTCGGGATAGAAATCGGGCAGGATGTCCGGCACGAAGTGGTTGCCGCCCATCAGGTCGTGCAGCGGCAGGTCGTCGCGCACAGGAACACCCGGTTCGTGGGCGCCCTGACCGGTCACGTCGCGCATGTGGCAGTCCTGGCAAGTCGAGACGATTCCGTCGGGTAGATTGCCGGCGAACTCCGGCGCGTAGACTCCTTCGGTCGCGTACTGGCTGACCGACCATTCGCTGAAGGTCCGCTCCACCGGCATCATGTTGCGCAGGTCGGCGTCCGGGTGCGGGGCATCCAGCTCCTGGACGTCATACTCGCCAGGCTGGCTGCCGGCGACGAACACCGGATTGCTCACGTCGTGACAGGTGCCGCAGATCGCGCTTTCACGATGGACGGGCGATTCGAGGAACTGGTGGCTCGACTCGGCGTCGGCGAAGGGGCCGCGTCGTATCGGGTCGGGATCGGTCACGAACTCGCCGTTGGCGTGGGTCAACGGAATCTGGTCGAGCGCCTCGAGGACCGGCAGGTCGGCCGCGGGACTCACACCCGGCGTGTAGATGGGATCGACCACCCGGTGGCAGAAGTCACACTGAATACTCTGGCGGTCACGCGCGATGAGCATACCGCCGCTGGTGTCGGTGGACCGTCCCTCCAGCCACCCGCTCGGCGTGTGGCAGCGTATACAGAGATCGCCCGAGCCGGGTGCATCCTGCTCCGCGATGACCATGGTCGCCAGGAACAGCGGGTCACGCATGGCCTGGCCCATCATGCTGCCGCGCCAGTTGTACCACGGCTCGACAGCCTGGTCGTAATCGCCGTGGCAGGTCGCGCAGGCGAGATCGGAATCCTCGAAGGTCCCGACCTCGAGCGGTTGCGTCCCTGACAGGTCGAAGTCGCGCAGCGTGGTCGGTACGATGCCGCCGACCAGAGGAGCGATGGTGAACGCCCCGCCGCTGTCGCCGTCGCCGGCGTTACCGGCGCCGTCGTACGCCGTGACACGGATCAGGTTGTCCAGACCGGGGCGATTAGGAACGAACCACACGTAGGACTCTAGACCGACCAAGTTACGGACCACCGGCCTGAAACTCGCACCACCGTCATCGCTGTGGAAGATGTCCACGCGGGCGATACCGCTCGGGTCGGTTGCGGTCCAGGTGATCGTCTGGCTGGAGGTCGCGTCGTAGGCCTCGCCGCCCGACGGTGTGGTGACCGCGACGGTCGGCGGCGTCGTGTCGGTGCCGCCAGACGGGGTCAAGTGGTCCTGGATGTCGGTGACAACGACGTTGAGTACCTGATCGAGGTTGCTCGTCTTCAGACCGGGGAAAGTCGGGGTGTTGGCGAAGTTCGCCGTGTCGGTGATCTCGATACCGTTGGTGAATCCGTCGTTGTCCGATTCGAGGTCGTGCAACGAAAAGATAGCCGCTTCGTCGTTGGGAAAATCGCCCGACGAGATCGCGATCTCGACCGCCAACCCGTATGGATTGCGCGGGCCGCTACCGTCGAAGTCGAAATGGCAGACGCCGCAGTGCCCCGGGTTGCTGGGCACGTCGTCGAGTGTCGTCCCTTCGGCAGCCGGGTAAACGTCAAAGAAATCGCGGCGGATCGGATTACGCGCCTCCGCTGGCGAGACGGCGGCGGTCAGGAAAGTGGCCGTTACGATGGCCGTCAGAGAGGCGGCCAAGACCGCCCGCGAAGTGATCGTTAGCGCACGCATCAGCTATCCCTCCTGCCGAACCTGATGGCACGGTTCGAGGACCAGACGCGCCGACTCCTAAACGTGTTCACCGTCCGAGTCGATCATCGCGCATCGATCGCCTCGAGCCTGCTGCTCCTTCTTCTTCCTATATCGGCACGATAGTACCGAAACATGAGGTCGAATGTCGATTTTTCGTCGTGCCCGCTCGCGATCACCATACAAACAGGACCCCCCGGAGGGTCCTCGATTGATCTATTAGTTGTAAATTGACGATCTAGGCCTGATGACGCTGCCGCACACCGCGGGACAGAATTTAGTCGAAGAACGTTGGGCGCGATGGATCGGCCAGATGCTTCTGGATCTCGGCGAGGTGGCGTAGGTTGGTGCGGTTCTGCGATAGCGGCGGCAGGTCGTCGAA
>JAUVBS010000219.1 GCA_030591105.1 bacterium
GGCGCTGCACGACATGTGACAGATCGGTTCGTCGAACCCCGACTGCACGACCAAGGCGCGCAACCGATCGAACCGCGCCATCTGTCGATGGGCGAAGGTATGGTCGGTGGTGTCTTCGATGTCGGCGAAGTGGCTAGAAAGCCCCGCCAGTTGCAAACCGTCGACTGCCGCCAGCTCTCGTAGCGCCGTCTCGATCTCCGCGGCGGGCAGGCCCTGTCGGTTGACCCCGGTCTCGAGCTTCAGATGCAGGCGCGCCCGAGCTCCGGCCCGCGCCGCGGCGATAGCCGCACGCAGGCCGGCCAGCGACCCGACGGTTATCTCCGCACCGAGCTCCGCTGCGGCCGCCACTTCGCTGACACCGAGCGGTCCGAGTACCAGTAGCGGTGCCGTGATGTCGGCCGCGCGCAGCCGTTGTGCCTCGGCCGGTGAGTGCACGCCGAGCAAGTCCGCCCCGCCGGACAGGAAGCTCCGGGCAGCGAGCACCAGTCCGTGGCCGTAGCCGTCAGCTTTGACCACCGCCATCAGTTGCGTCGGGGGTGCCACCAAGCGGCGGAACTGCGCCAAGTTGCGGCGTAAGGCTTCGCAATCTACGTCGATTCGTAACCCGCCACCGAGTTCGGCGGGCAGCGAGTCGTTGCGATCAGATGCACTGGCCACAGTGGTGGAAGCCTCGCGGTCCGGGATCGTTAGAGGGTCCCGGCCCCCGCGGTCGCGCCGGCCGGGAACGAGTTATCTGGTATCGTAAGAGAGTCTAACCACCGGTGGCCTTATGGGCCTTCCTGGCCGCCATCTCCTTCTTGTGCTGGCAGCTCTCGACGTCCTTGCAAATCCCGTAGAGTTCGAGACGGTGGCGGTAGATCTTGAAGTTGTTCTCCTCCGCCAGTTTCTCTTGCAACGCCTCGAGGCGGGGATTGAAGAACTCGAAGATCTGCCCACACTCGAGACAGATCATGTGGTCGTGGTGCTCGACCTCCGAGCGTCCCTCGTAGCGAGCGAGTCCGTCTCCGAAACGTCGCTCTTCCACCAGCCCACTCGCGACCAGCAGATGCAGCGTCCGGTAGACCGTGGCATACCCGATCTTCGGGTTGACCAGCTTGACCTCACGCAGTAGCTCCTCGACGGAGATATGGCCGCGCATCCGGAAAAACACCTGAACGATGGTGCTGCGTTGACGGGTGGTCTTCAGTCCCTTGGACTGGATGAACTCCAGGAACGCGGATTCTTTAGCTCTAACCAGCTGATCCACTTCCTGGGTGTTCTCGACCGAAGCCATAGATGACCTCACTAGACTGCGGTTCTGACCGAACCGATAATTATGATAACGATTATCGCATTTAAATTACTCACACTCCGGCCAGGTGTCAAGCCGGCGGACTCCAGAGGCCGCAAGTGGTTAACAGTATCTTGTACAGGCAGTTAAGATATCGACAGTAGCTGAAGTGATATTCTCGGTTCCGGCCGCCAACACCGGTTGGAATGGGTCTGGAGTGTCTGTCTGCTCAGAAAAAGGCCACGCGGACTGCTTGCGGATCTCCCACCGGCAAGTACCACAAAGAGGTGCCATCGTGCAACAGCAGTACGTCGCGGCCGCGGAGCAGGAACGACTGCAGATCGACGGTGGCGGACCAGCGGCGACGCATACCGGAAAGACGGTAGAGCCGTCCGGTACCGCTGTCGGTCACCCACATGTTCTGTCCGTCATAGGCCAGACCATATGGCGAAAACGCAGGTGCCAGAATCGAGCGTAGAACCTTGCCGCTGTCGATATCGAGTCGATCGATGTGCCGGCTGTCGCGGTCGGTGATCCAGATGTAGGTACCGTCCCAGCAAATGCCGCTCGGGGCGTGTCCCGGGGTCGGGAACGACCGGTCCGCCTTGCCGGTACCAGGGTCGATCTCGAACACCACGCCGCCGCCGTTCTCGTCCTCACCGCAACTCCACAAGAACGTGCCGTCGTAAGCGAGGCCCCGCAGTAGCATCCCAGTGAAATCGAGCCGCTGTAAGATCTCGCCGCGACGGCTCTGGTAGATCAAAAAGACTTGGCTCGGTTTAGCCTCGGGCTGGTCGCCGGGCACCTGGACGAGCAGGGCCAGGGTGTCTGGTCCCACCCACGCCATACCGGTGACGCGACCAGGCGGTAGCGGCAGGCTATCGATCGGTGCGAACGACACCAGCAGATCCGGCGTACGATAATCGGCAACCGGTACCGCGATCGCCCCCGCCGGCAGGATCAGCGGCAGAAGTGGCAATAACGAGATCAACAGTCGACAGGCGAGGCGGGCAGTCATCACAAGCTCCTTGCGGCTCGGACTTCTCATGACGAGAGGGGCGGCTCTGTATCTGTGTCGACGCCACGACGGCTTACGCGCGCCAGCAGCCGGCGGATCTTGGGCAAGTCGAGCGGTTTGGTCTCCCACCAGTCCACCAGCCCGGGGTCGGCGGCGGCGCGCGCCCGTTCGTTCCCCCAACCCGTGACCAACGCGACCCTGATCGCGCGGTCGGCCTGTTTCACCGCCCGGGCGACATCGAGTCCGGTCAAGCCAGCCAGCGCGTAATCGACGAGGACCAAGTCGAACTGACCGGGAGCAAAGAGTTTGAGCGCCTCTTCGCCGTCGGTAGCCAGCGTGACCCGATGGCCGTCGGTAGCCAGAATATCGGCAAGCAAATCTCGTACCGGAGCTTCGTCATCCACTACCAGAATGGCGAGCGAACCGCCCGCTGCACCGGTATCGGCGGCTGCCAGTGCCGCGGCTGGCGTGCACCGCTCGCCAGCGGCGGCCGGCAGTTCGATCAGAAACGTCGCCCCCTCGCCCGGCGTCGCGCGCGCGATCAAGCGCCCGCCGGCAGCCTCGATCAAACCGCGGCTGTGAAACAAGCCGATACCGTGACCGCCGGGTTTACCTCGCGTGTAACCAGGCAAAAAAATCCGTTGGCAATCCTGATCGGTGAGCCCCGGTCCGTCGTCCTGTATTGCGAGGTGAATTCGGTCGCCATCCTGATGGCCGCGGCAGCGTACGGTCCCGCCGTCGGGCATGGCCTGAAGTGCGTTGGTCAGCAGGTTCGCTATCACTTGGCGCACCTGGTAGGCCGGGGCGGCGGCTGTCAGTTCGGCGGCGATATCGGTTTTAAGAGAGTAGCCGGCCACGTCCCGTCCCGTGGCGCTCACCGCAACCAGACCCGCTTCCCAGCAACTCTCGACGACCGCAGCCACCGCGGCGACAGAAGTGACGCCGGAAGCGACGACGGAATCGGTGGGTGGCTGTCCGTCGAGGAGCCCGATCAGAATCGCTGCGGCGTCACGGGCCGCTGCCGCGATCGCATCGAGGTGGTGCAGTCGTTCACCACTCGATTCAGTCTCGCGCAGCAGTTGCGCCCTGGAGAGGATCACTCCCAGCAGCTGGTTGACGTCGTGGGCAGCGCCGAGGACCGCAAAGTCGCCTGGATCGGCAGTGGACCGGGATCGGCCCCCGTGACTCGTTTCCTCCATGGCCAGACTCCCCGCTTCCGTGCGGGTGACAGAGGTGGTTCTGCCCGCGCCGCGGCATACCACCGCAGGGCCGGCGATCGGCGCGCGGCCAGCAGATCGCCGCAACATCGCCACCACCGGATGATTCGGAAACAGAAACTATCACCCGCATTTGAGGATTGTCTACCCTGGAGTGTCGTGAGTCTGGGTGACCCGTGGCTGCTGGTCGCGAAGATCGGCAGCAGGTGGCAGCGCACCAGCCGGATCAGCTGACAACGGCAACGGATGGCTCCGCTGCGGCCAGCGCCACCGGCAACTGCACCGAAACGACGGGACGCAGAATTTCCCACTGTTCGGTCAGCTCGATCCGGGCATCGAGCTCAGCGACGAGGTCGGCGATGACGGTCAACGCGAGTAGACGAGCCAACTCGTCCCCGGGTATCTGTCCGGGGCGCACCAGCTGGGTACGCACGACCTGACCGACCTGCGGAGCGGCGGCAGGATCGCCGATGGGCAGCCAGATCAGCTCGAGCCGGGCTCTCTGTATCAAGTCGGGCTGACCGACCGCGACCGGCTCGACCGCCGCGTGCAACTCGAACTCCGCCGTCGGTGCGTAGAACACCAGAGCCCGCTCGATCTGGCGCACGAGCAGGCCGATGCCGGCGCGGTTTGCGGTCACCAAACGCGTGGTGGTATCGCCGGCAAGGCGCCAGGTCACTGCCCGACCGACGACATCGTCTCCGCTAGCGCCGGCCAACTCGTCTAGACTCCACAATGTGCGTTCATGCGGTATGCCGCGTGTGCGCAGATAATGCCACTCTTCGCTCCAGGCGACACTCCGTCCGAGACGGGACAGGTTGGAGCGGGCGATCTCCAGTAGACGTACCAGATCCGGGCCTTCGGTCACCGGCATCGCAAGTGCGAGGATTTCCAGTGCGCTTTGGACCGCTGTGAGCGGAGTGCGCAATTCGTGATTGAGATACTGGGCGTAATCGTCGCCGGCGCCCAGCGCCGAGGCGGGGTCCAGACCCGCTGTTTCCTCGCGGCAACTGGCGGCCAC
>JAUVBS010000144.1 GCA_030591105.1 bacterium
ACGCCGAGGCGGCGTTCGATGAGGGTCGCCATCGCCAGGCCGACCGGCTGGTAGGCCTGCGCGCCGATCAGGTATTTGTTCAGCGTCATCCCATCGCGCGCGAGCGATTCCGGATCCGTCAGCAGGCGTGTCAGCATCCGGTCGAGTTCCGCGAGCGAGCGAGCAGCTCGACCAAAAATTCGCTCCGGGACGGGGCTGGCGTTCTTCAAACGCGGGTGGTCGTTACCGAAGTAGAGGTTGGATTGATTTTCGAGCCAGGCGGCGACTCCTCCGTTCAGAACGACCCGCCAGGTGTTGTAAACCGCGGCAGCTCCGCTGGCTTCTTTGGGATGAGGTCCAGGCAGGAATGCGACGTCTTGATAGAGCACCGAAGCGAGTAGCTGCGCCAGCTGGGTTTGGCCCAGGGCGAGCGCCAGCCCCACATCTACCATGGAATGGTCTTCAAACCGCCGGATCTCGACATTACTGGCCAGAAAATCGACCCGCAGCGTGTCGGGCATCTGATCCGGTCGGACGAAGCCGTCGAGCAGGTCCAGCGCCCGACAGCCGGTCTCGTCGGCAATGAAGCGATCCAGCACCGCGGTGATATCCGCGACGCGGTCGAAGTCATATTTGATACAGGTGTAGGTCGCCGGGAACGGGACGTACTGCTGGTCGGGCAGTTCGTAGGCGCGCCCGAGGATTGCCCGCGCTACCCAGCTGTCCAGCGTGTGGGCGGTTACCTGGGGCGATTCGAAACTGCGTACCCAGCGTTCATAAACTGGATGTTCGGCGAGGCGGCCCGCGGCCGCGTCATCGAACGTACCGGCAGACATCACTTCCTGCGCCAGGCTGAGGAACGCCGCGTACGCCGAGGTGGTGACAACCACCGGGCAGCTACTGGCGATGGTGTGCTCATGCGCACTCACGGAGCTGCCCACACTATCTGCGTCGGCCTGCCCGTCGCTGTCTTTTGCGGGTTGGCAGCCCAGCGCCAACGGTAACAGTCCCAGCCCCAATACTACGATGGCGACCGCTGCCGCGTGCCATCGCGGCGATCCGTTGTGTCGTCGGCGCGCTTGGTATATCATTCGCACGTTCGTAACACTCCTTAGGTTTTGTCTCGGTCCAGGTCATGCTGCTGATCAAGGAAATATATCCTGCTATCCTCGGCGAGTCACGTCTGAGTGGCGAGACGTGTGCCATCGTGCGTCTGACCGGCTGTCATCGACGGTGCCGCTACTGCGACACGGAGTACGCGTTCAGCGGCGGTAGGCGGCTTACGGTGGCTGATGTTTGCGAGCAGGTGCGTGGCATCGGTTTCAGAACAGTGCTGGTCACCGGTGGCGAGCCACTCCTGCAACGCGAACTGCTCGATCTGCTGCACGTGCTGGTCGGTGACCGCTACCGGGTGGTGCTGGAGACCAGCGGGACCACCGGGGTGCCCTTGCGCCTGGATGAGCTGCCGGCAGAAGTGGTGCGGGTCGTCGACGTGAAGACCCCCGGTAGTGGGATCGACGTGACGGAGATCGACTGGGACGGTCTGGCGACCCTCGGCACCGACGACGAGGTGAAGATCGTCTGTTGCGACCGGGCGGACTACGTGTGGGCGCGCGACGAGGTCGTGCGCGCCGACCGACTGCCTCGTCAGGTGCCGGTCACCTTGGCGCCAGTCTGGGGCGAACTCGAGCCACGCGCGCTGGCGGAGTGGATCTTGGCCGACCGGCTGCCGGTCCGGTTCCAGGTTCAGCTACACAAGGTCGTCTGGCCCGACGCCGAAGGAGGGGTGTGATGTCGCGCGATCGATGGGCTGTGGTGTTGGTCAGCGGCGGGCTCGACTCGTGTGTCTGTGTGGCCGAGGCGGCCCGGACCCACGCACTGGCGCTGCTGCATGTCAACTACGGCCAGCGCACCGAGGCCCGCGAACTACATGCTTTCACTGCCATCGCGGACCACTACGCTGCGGCACAACGACTGGTGGTGGACGTGGACCATCTCGCACGGATCGGCGGTTCGAGCCTGACCGACAGTACACTGCGTATCGAACAAGGATTACCCGATCGGTCGGCTGGCGTTCCTTCGACTTATGTCCCTTTCCGCAACGCGCACCTGCTGAGCATCGGCGTTTCTTGGGCTGAAGTACTCGGTGCCGAGGCGTTGTTCATCGGCGCGGTCCAGGAAGACAGCAGCGGCTATCCCGACTGCACCACGGAGTTCTACGACGCCTATCAGGCGGTCGTCGACGCTGGGACACGGCCGCAGACCCGCATCGCGGTGCGTACGCCGTTGATCGATCTGGACAAGCCGGCCATCGTCCGGCGCTCGATTGCTCTCGACGCGCCGCTGCACCTGACCTGGTCGTGCTATTTACGGGAAGATATCGCCTGTGGGCGCTGCGAAAGCTGTCGGCTGCGCTTGCGCGGGTTTGCTGGGGCCGGGCAAGACGATCCGATTCCCTACGCTGAAGATTAGAGCCGGCCGATCTCCGATCAACCCACCTCGAACCGCGAGAAATCGAAACCGGCGTAAGCATTGCAGCGCGAACAGAGGTGGATCAAGTCGCGCCGCCCGTCGTCGAGCAGCCCACGCAGATGCTGCGCGGCGTAGCTTTGCCAGATCTCCAGTACCGACTGGTCGGTGACGTTGCCGATCACCGCGCGCTCGTGGACGTCCCAGCAACAGATCGTCGCGTTGCCGTTGCTGTAAAAAAACAGCTCATCGAGTATTTTCAGGCACGGTTTGGCAACCGCGTCCTCGCGCTTCTGACCGGTCCAGGGCCACTGGTAAGCGTTGGTGATCACGACTTCGCTGCAACGAGGCTGCCAGAAAGCCTTGAAATCGTCGATCTCGTGCCGGTTCTCCGGCATTTCGATCATCCGCACCTCGGTGAAGACTCGATCTCGATAGCCCTCCTGGTCCCAGATTTCCAGAAACCGCGGGACCCGTTCGTAAACGTGGTCGTAGCTCACTCCGACGCGCGAAGGCTCGTACGTCTCGCGGCTCAAGCCGTCGATGGAGAAACGCATGATGTCGACACCCGCCTCGAGTAAGGCGTGGGCCAGCTCTTCGGTCACCAGCTCGCCGTTGGTGTTGTACTCGACCTTGGCCGTCGGGTCGTGCTGTTTGATGTAGCGGACGATCTCGGGTTGGCGCTTGTCGACGAACGGCTCGTTGGTCAAAAACGGACGGTAAACGATCCCCCAACCGCGGGTGTCATCGACGATCTTGCGCCAGGTCGCTGCCGGCATCCGGGCCGGGTCGCGTACGATCTCGTTCTGCGGACAGAACGGACAGCGGGCGTTGCACTTGGTGACCGTCTCGAGCTGGATGTAGCGTGGCTGGTCGGCGAACGGCATCGCCCAGCGGGCAGCGGCGGAGGTGCCGGTCACTGCATCAGCGCCGGCAACGCCGGGCTGTCGGTCGGTGATCTGGTCGGCCTGCCGCGGTCGCATGGTGAAGCCTCCGGTCTGGATCCTGGGTCGTCGGGCGCTGCCGAGCCGGCAAGTTACAAGTACGGCTCGAGCACGGCCAGGGATTTCTCGGTCGCTCCGCGCTGGTCCAAGACGACTTGGCGGGCCAGGCTGCCGCACCGGGTCAGCTCGCCGGGATCACCCAGTAACGCCGCTACCCGGGCCTGGGCCTGTTCGGGCCGCTCGACGATCCAGCCGGCACCGCGCTCGATCAGTGTCAGTGCCTCTTCGGCGTTCTGAATCACCGGGCCGAACAACACCGGTAAGCTCGCGATCGCCGGTTCCATGGTGTTGTGGACGCCGGTGGTAAAACTGCCACCGACGTAGGCGAGGCTGCCGGTGCGGTAGATCTCTGCTAGCACACCGATGGTATCGACCAGCACGCAGCGGACATCGCTTGCGGAGGCGAGCGGCGGCTCGGCGGCCATCAGAGTCGACAGACGCACGGTTTGGATGTTGCGTCGGGTGAGTTGTGATTCAAGGGCAGCCAGGCGTTGCGGTTGCGGTTCGTGGGGCACCAGGACCACGCGCAGATCGGCGAAGCGTTGCAGCAGGTCGGGTAGCACCGATAGCCAGAGTCGTTCGTCCGGAGGCCAGCTGCTGCCGATGATCAGCAGCCGTCCGCCGAGTCGCTTCAGCCGCCGGGCGACCTCGCCGCCCTGCGCAGCCTCGTAACGGATGATCACCTGCTCGACCCGTGTATCTCCGGTCACGCTCACGGGGACCGTGACGCCGAGGTCCTCGACGAAGCGGCGTCGATCCTCTGCAGTGCAGACGCCGAGGTGCGTGAAGCGATCGAACACATCGCGGAACAGCGGCCGAGCCAGTGGGTGCAGACGGGCCGACCGCGGTTGCAGCGAACCGGCGAGCAGGAAGATCGGTACCGCATGTTCCTGCGCAGCGAACACCTGGTTGGGCCAACAATCGAATTTCACGAAGAGCAGCAGGCGCGGGTTCCAGGTCTGAACCAGCCGCCGCATGGTCGTGGGGTGGTCGAAGGGCAAGTAATCGTGGTGGTCTCCGCAAGGGTGCTTCCGGGCGTATTCGTAACCTGAAGGTGAGAAATGAGTTACTGCGATAGGGATCGGCGCGTCGCCGGCGCGGTCGCGGATGGCGGCCACGATGGGCCGAGCCTGCTCGTACTCGCCGACCGACGTGACATGCACCCAAACGCAGCCTTGCAGACGTTCAGCCGCTGCCGATAGGCGTTCGGCGAGACCACGGCGGCCGGCCACGCCTACCGCGAGCTTGGCCGAGAACGGGGCGGCCAAGCGCGGCAGCGAGGCGAGCAGCGGCGCGACACCGCGGTACAGCCGTAACGCCAAACCCGGCTTACGCATGGTCGTCCTTTCGGCTCGCCGGCGGCCAGCGCCAGTTCCGCTGCAGCGCGGCGAGCAGCGTCCCCGGCGCGATGCGCTCGAGACAGGCCAGATCGCCTCGGTGGCAGGGGCGTTTGCCGTTGCGTGAGCACGGACGGCAGTCGAGATCGATCTCGAACGATTCACTCGCGGTCAGCGACGGGAAGTAGCCGAACTCGCGCACGGTCGGACCGAAAAGCGCTAGTACCGGCACGCCGGTCGCTTCGGCGAGGTGCATCAGACCGCTGTCGTTGGTCACCAGCGCGGTACAGCCGGCTAGTTGTGTAGCGACTTCGGTCAGCGGTCGGCCGTGGATCAGCTCGACTTCGCCGGACTCCGCCAGTGTTCGTGCCAGTTCACTACCGGGAAACCACTTCTGCTCGTCAGGACCGAGGAATAGACGTAGCGGAGCGCACGAAAGGTGTCGGAACCCGCGGATCAACTCGACGAAGTGCGCTTCGGGCCAACGCTTGGTGTTCCAACGGGCGCCAGGTGCCACTCCGAGCACCGGACTGCGCGGTGCGGCCGCGGCCCCGGCGTCGGCGAATCCGGCGAGCGGTGGAGTGGGCGTCGTACCGGCGTAGATGCCAGGAGGCAAGAGCGGTGCGAACAACTCGTCGAACCGGTCGCGCATGGTTCGCGTCAGTCGCCTCTTACCTCGCCGGGTCAGCAGCAGCGAAAGGCGGGCCGTGGTGTCCTTGGCCAGACGGCGGTTGGGCCGACGGCCCAACAGCGCGAGCAGCAGGTGGCCGCGCAAGATGTTGTGGGCGTCGACGATCACGTCGAAGCTCTGCCGCCGCAATCGGCCCGCGAGTGCGGTGACGGCCGACGGCCCGGAGCCCGTGAGAGCGGCCACGTCATCGACGCCAGGTACGGCGGTCAGCAGGTCGGCGAACGCCACCTTGGTGGCCAGGGTCACGTGCTGACGACCATCGCCAGCCGCACGTAGCCGCGCCAGGGACCAGGCCAGCAGGCAGAGGTCACCGAGGGAGCCGAACCGAATGACCAGGATGTGGTGCATTGCCGCTCCGTTTGCTTGCGGGTCCGTTGCCGAGACTTGTCGGACACCAAACCTGTTCGGCACGGCGCGAGGGCGTTCTGCAAAGCGGTCCGGCCGGACCACTGAGCGAGGCTCGCCCTCGATCGTCCGAGCGTACCGATCCCCTTGCAGGGTGTCAAGGAAGCGGCTATTCTCCGCCAGAATCCGTGTGCGGGCTTTACCCGGAGAGATCGTTCCGGTGGACCTGATCCTGCTG
>JAUVBS010000125.1 GCA_030591105.1 bacterium
GAGGCGGCGGACGCCCGGTCCGCGGGGCGCCTTTTGCCGGAAACCGTCACCCACCGTTTCGGCGATACCGCCGCAGGGGCAGACCCAGGCACAGAATCGTTTGCCATGGCGGATGCTCACGAGCGGTATCACCAACAGGAACGTGACCAGTGCAGCCACGGCCCACGGTAGTGCAGTGCCTGAAAAGAGTTCGCCGGCCGGCTGCCACAGGCCGTAGTAGCCGAGGGGGAACGGCAGGCTCACCGTCCAGGTGCGCCACCACTGGGAGTAGCCGGCGTAGTAGAGTCCCCAAGGCAGCAGGAAATAGATCAAGAACTGGGCAGCGATCAGCGAGCTGTAGCGCTTCTGTTGCATCCGGTCGCGCCGGTATTTACGTAGGGCACGGCTGCCGAAGGCGGTCACCAAGACGGTGTAAACGATACCGTAGAGCAGGTCGGGTCGGACGCCCGCCCGCAGCAGATTTTCGTACAGCGGCTTGAACGGCCAGAGTCCCGCCTTGACGCCGTAGATCGTGTAGACCAGAGCAAAGACCCAGGCGAGCTTCGGCAACAGGCGCAGTGTCCACTCGCCTGCGAATGCAACGCCCAGCCGTTTGAGAAACGACGTCGGCGGTTCGGCGCCGATGAGTACGAACGCGACGTCGCGCCGCAGGGTCTCGCGCCCATCACCGGTCTCGATTTCGGCGGTGCCGGTGTCGAACCGACGCACCTCGGTATTCAACAGCATTCGCAAACCGTGCTTCTGCTGCGCTTCGTCCAGCAGCGCGCGGTTGGTCCGCGAGCTGCGATCGAAACCGTCGCCGCGGTGGACGATGGTCACGCGGTTGCGCGGTGCCAGATCGATCGCGCACTCGGCGGCGGAGTTGCCGCCACCGATCACGACGACCTCCTGATCGTGGTATTTGCCGGGGTTCAAAAGCGCCGTGTACACACAGTCGAGGTCCTCACCGGGTACGCCGAGACGGCGCGGGTTGCCCATACGGCCGATGGCCAGGATCACGCGCCGGCAGTGGTACGTCTGGCCAGAGGCGGTGACGACTTCGAAGTCGTTGCCCGTGCGGCGGATGTCGGTGACGTCGGCGTCGCGGACGATGTCGACCTCAGCTAATTTTCGACTCCAGTTCGCCAGAAGTTCTTCCTTGGTGGAATCGTCGAAGTCCAGATCGCCGAGGGAGCGTAGGGTGGCCGGTTCGGCGTAGACGTGTTTACCGGCCGGGAAGTTCAAAATGGTGCTCAGGGGGCGGCCCTGTTCCAACAGCTTGATGCGGTAACCACGCTTGCGGGCTTCGAGGGCGGCTGTCAAACCGGCCGGACCGGCGCCGACGATCACCAGCTCGATCGGGCCGTCGGTCTCGCCGCTGGGTGCCATGATCCGCGCGATCGAACGGATCACCTGCACACCCTCGTTGATGGAGGTCTTCAACAGGGGGGAGCCGTTGGCCGCGCCGATGATGTGCAGCCCCTTGATGTTGGACTGCAGATGTTTGTCGAGTTCGGGGTAGTGCTCGACCCCGGTGGCGTATTGTGGATCGCGCGGCGCCATCATCGATCTCCCCGCTGTGCCCAGACCAGAGGTCGGTCTGCCAGGAGGGCGGCGGCACACTTAAGGTCCTCGGGTCGGTCCACGTCGGCGAGGGTTTCGAGCATCGCCATCTGCAGCCCGAGTCGCCTCGCCTGGTCCGCTGTCAAGTCCAGTACCGCATCTGTGCCCCACGGAATATCTGCGAACAGTTCCGGTGTGCGCCGCTGCAAGCCGATCAGGTAGTAACCCCCATCACCGGCAGGTCCGAGCACGATGTCGTTGTGCGCCAAGCGATCGAAGGCGCGGGTCAAGACCTGCGCCGTCAAGTCCGGGCAGTCGCTGCCCATGATGATCACGGCCTGGGCTCCGGTGTCGAAGGCGGCCGCGAAGGCGTGATCCAGGCGTGTGCCAAGGTCGCCTTCTGTCTGGGGTCTGTAGGCGAGATCTCGGCCGAGCCAGGCGGTCATCTGCGCTCGTGATCCGCCGGTATAGTGCACCTCGGCCACCACCGGCCGCGCCACCGTCAGCAACTTCACCTGATCTGCCGCGTGCTCGGCCAGACAGCGGTGCACGGTGGACGCCCCGTCCGCGCTCAACGCACCGATGAGGCGTGTCTTGACCGCCCCGGCGCGTGGGTAGCGCGTGAACAGTATGAGTCTCTCGCCGGTCTCGAACATGTAGCGTACGCCTCTCAAAATGCAGGGGAGATGATTTCATACTCTCCCACCAGGGGTTACCTGTCCACTCAGAAACGCTTCGGTTGTGATGCGGCAGGAGTGAATCGATCGAGCATCTCCCGGGCCTTGGCCTCGATTACATACCCCAGGATCCGCTTGCCCGCGCGAAACGACCCCAACCAGGTTCCGCTCACCTTGCTCCGACCGGCGCGGCGTGTGCGGCAAGTGACCGGGATCTCCACCGTCTTGAGATCTTGCTGAGCCGCCTTGACCTGCATCTCGATGGTCCAGCCGTAATCGGGATCGTGCATGGCCAGACGATCGTAAGCGGTGCGACCGATGGCGCGGAAAGGACCGAGGTCGGTGTAGCGGATCCCCCACAACAGGTGAACCAGACTACAGGTCAAACTGTTGCCGAAGGTCTGGACCGGTGTCAGCGCGCCTTCTTCGGTCTGTCCGAGCACGCGGGATCCGATGGCCAAGTCTGCGCCGTGATCGATCAACGCCGCCAAAAGCAGTTCGATCTCACGCGGATCGTCGCTCCCGTCACCGTCCATGAAGACCAGAATGTCCGCTGCCGGAACTTGCTCGACCGCCAGCAGACAAGCGCTGCCGTAACCGCGCCGCTCTTCGCGCACGACCACGGCGCCGGCCGCAGCGGCGCGGTCGCCCGTGCCGTCGTCAGAACCGTTGTCCGCGACGACGACCACATCGACGATCCGACGGTCGACGTCTGCCAGCAGCGGCCCGATCGCTTCGGCCTCGTTCAGTGCCGGTATGATCAGTGCGACGTGTAATCCCCGGTACATCGTCGGGTCCTTTCCGTGGCCGGCTCCGCGTCAACGCTTTAGCCGTCGGCCAGCGCGCCTGAGCACGAGCTGCCCGATCCGGCCGTGCAGCCGTAGCAGTGCCGCGCGGTACGGATGCGGCGCTGCCGAAATCGATCCGGAGCGAAATCGCGGATGTGCAGGGTGTTACCGTCGTCCGTCTCACTCGCAATGCGCAACATCTGGTTGAAGTCGCAGTCGTAGACCCCGCCCTGCCAGGAGATGGAGACGGTATTGCGGCACATCAGCCCGGCCAGGGTGGCGGGGTTGAAGGAGGCGAGCAGCTTGGCGAGGTACGACTCGAGGTTGTCGCTCTCTTGCAGCCATTCCAGATACCGCGCGATGGGCATGTTGTTCAGCGCGATGAGAGAATCGAAGGTGACGCCGTGGTTCCGTGCAAGCGCCTCCTGCCACTCCGGCTGCAAGGCGCACTGGCTACCGGCCAGATAAGCTCCGGCCGGGTTCGTCACCAGGGTGAGCTTGCGTCGCCGATCCCCCTGACCGTAGCCGGCCTCGTTCAGACGTCGTAACGCGGCGATGGATTTCTCGTAGGCGCCGTCACCGCGCTGCGCGTCGGTGTTGCGCTGGCGATAGTGAGGCAGCGAGCAGACGACTTCCACCTCATGGGCGGCCAACCACTCCGGCAAATCGCGGTACTTCGGCACCAGGAGGATGGTCAGATTGCAGCGGTCGATGACCCGTTTGCCGCGGTTGCGCACCTGCTCGATGAGGTCGCGGAATCGTGGATGCATCTCGGGGGCGCCGCCGGTCAGATCCACCGTGTGGGCGCTGGTCCGGTCCAGAGCCCGCAGGCACTCCTCGACCGTCTCGTCACTCATCATCTGATCCCAGCGATCCGGTCCGGCATCGACGTGGCAGTGACGGCAGGTCATGTTACACATCTTGCCCAGGTTGATCTGGAAGTACTCCAGCTCAGCGGGGTAGAGACCCGCGCAGCCGGCCGCGGCGATGGCCGCTTCGAAGTTGGCCCGCTCACCTTCAGGGGTGAGTAGCTCCAGCTCGTTCAGGACACGCAACTGTTCGGCCGGCTGGGCCAACGGGGAATGCCGCGATCTGAGCGTCGTGACCCGCTTCGGTCCCGGTAGCGGCTGCGGGGGTGTCGCGGGCCGCGTGTCACCGGTTGCCAGATTTTTGGGGCTCGGTTCGGTACTCATGATTCCTTGCCGGTTCGGGTGATATCGTCCGCGGCTACATGCCTGCCCGATTGACGTGCTCGAGCATCTGGAGACCGTGGACCAGAGAAGCGCCGCCGCGGATGGCGCAGGCCACGTGAACCGCTTCGGTCATCTGGTCGAGGTCGGCGCCGTGTTCGAGGCAGCCCTGACTATAGGCGTCGATGCAGTAGGGACACTGGACGGCGTGGGCCACCGCCAGGGCGATGAGCGCCTTTTCGCGCCCCGAGAGCGCACCCTCCGCGAAGACCGATTCATAGTACGCGAAGAATTTCTGTGCGAGTTCAGCGTTGCCTTCGGCGATCTCCGCGAAATTCCGCAAGTGCTCGCTGTGGTAATAATCTGCCATGACACCCTCCTCGTTACCGCTACCCCTGAACGATCCGCGCTGGCCGGAGACCCAGGAAAAGCACGCGGCTGTGGATTGTCAACTGTGACCGGTGGACCGGTCTAGTCATGATTCGCCTACCGCGCAGGCCGCTCGTGAATGTTCGGAGTTAGACCGTTACCAATGGGTGATCCCGGCCGGGATACTCTTACAGCAGATTTCGACCGCTGGTCGGTTTGGCTGCCGCATTACTGCTCGCCGTCGGGAGTCCGCGTGCAAAACTCTGGAACTACCGCACCGTCGGCGGTACCTTCTCTAGCATGGATGAACTGTTTAACAGTCAAACCCGCGCCGGCGGCGAGGAGCGTTTCCGCGGCTTCAGCCACCTGATGCCGTGGCGCGTCCAGGAGATCCTCCTGGTCGCGAGCATGTACGACGCCTTCACCCTCGAAGAAGGCGGCCGCCTGACCGAGCTGTTGCTGAGCGAGTACCGCGAACTGAACCTCAGCTTCGCACCGCAAGTCACCCGCGCCTCGACCGGCGAGGAAGCCCTCGAATTGCTCAAGGTCCACCGCTACGATCTGGTCCTGACGATGACGCGGCTGGGTGATATGGAAGCGGCGGATCTGGCCTGTTCGATCAAGGAGCTCAGGCCCGACTTGGCGGTTTACACCCTCGCTTTCAATCCCCGTGAACTGGAACGTTTGATGAAGCGTGCCTGCGACGGTAGCATCGATCGGTTCTTCGTCTGGACCGGCGACGTACGATTGCTGCTGGCGATCATCAAGTCGTGCGAGGATCGGATCAATGTCGAACACGACACCCGTTATGGCGACGTCCGCGCGATATTGTTGATCGAGGACTCGGTACGCTTCTATTCCTCGTACCTGCCGATGCTCTACACCGAAGTGCTCGAGCAGACGCACAAGTTGATGGAGGAGGGGATCAACCTCAGCCACCGCCTGTTGCGTATGCGGGCGAGGCCGAAAATTCTGCTCGCGAGCCAATTCGAGGAGGCGTGGGATCTCTACCGTACCTACAAGGACTCGCTGCTCGGTGTGATCAGCGACGGCAGTTTCCCCTGGGGCGGAGTCCAGCGCGAGGATGCCGGACTCGAGTTCATCCGCCGCATCAAGTACGTCGATCCGCACACCCCGGCCGTGCTGCAGTCTTCGAACCGGGAGAATGCGCCGCGGGCCGAGGGGATCGGTGCCGGCTTCATCCATAAACAATCGCCGCGGCTGTTACGCGATCTGCGCCGGTTCATGCTCGAACACTTCGGTTTCGGCGACTTTGTTTTCCGCGCGCCCGATGGGCGCGAGGAGGGCCGCGCCACCGACCTCCGGACGCTGGTCGAGCTACTGCAGACCGTGCCCGACGAGGTGCTGTACTACCACGCCAGCCACGACCATTTCTCGACCTGGCTGCGGGCCCGTACCGAGTTCACCCTCGCCTCGATGTTGCGCCCGCGCAAGGTGGAGGAATTCCGTTCGACCGAAGAGGTCCGCCGGTATCTGATCGAGACGATCAGCCGCTTTCGGACCGAGACCCAGCGCGGCGTCGTGGCGGACTTCCAGCGACGGCAGTTCGACGCCAGCAGTGGCTTCGTACGCATCGGCGGCGGCTCGCTGGGCGGCAAGGCCCGCGGTTTGGCCTTCATGAACTCGATCCTGCACAGCTACGGGATCAGCGATCGCTTCGACGGTGTGGTGATCGAAGTACCGCCGACTGCGGTCGTCGCCACCGACGTATTCGATGCCTTTGTGGCCCAGGACGATCTGCGCGAGCAGGCGCTTGGCGAGATCACCGCCGATGAAGTGATCGAGCTCTTCTTGAGCATGAAGCTGCCACCGTCGATCTACGACGATC
>JAUVBS010000443.1 GCA_030591105.1 bacterium
CCGACGAGCCCTTTACACTACTGGTATTACCGTTGAAACTGGCCGGCTGTGAGGCTTCGCCGGTCCGGGCGGCGGCATTGATCTAGCCGGGATTCGGAAGATATGAACGAACTACTAACACTACTAACACTACTAATCTTCACCGGCGGTATCGCCTGTCTGGTGATCGGAGCGTGGCTCGTGGTCAGCGGCGGTACGCGCATCGCCCGCTACCTGGGGGTCGCTCCGGTGGTGGTTGGGTTGACGGTGGTCGCCTTCGGAACGTCCGCTCCGGAGTTGTTCGTATCGCTGGTGGCGGTGTTGCGTGGTAACGGCGGGCTGATGTTCGGGAACGTGGTTGGCTCGAATGTGGCGAACATAGGCCTGATCCTGGGGCTGACGACGTTACTGTCTCCGGTGGCCATCGAGTCGCGTTTGATCCGCCGTGAAATTCCGCTGTTGATCGGCGTAACGTTTCTGTTCGCCGCGCTCTGCTTCGATCACGCCTTGTCGCGGTGGGACGGTTTGGTGCTGATCGGCATCTTCGCCTGGTTCATGTGGTGGACTCTGCGCTCGGCGCGGCGCGGCGCCGTGATTGGCGAGACAGCGGACGCGCCGCCGGTCGCCGTGCCCGCCGCCGATTGGTTGCCCACCGGGCACCTTACCACCGACGCGACGCGAAACGGTGATCCGGCTACCGAAAGTACCGGTCACGAAGCGCTGCACGCCGGCGATTCGTCCACCTTCCGGCACGACACGTGGGGGCGGGTCGCCGGACAGGTGCTGGTCGTCATGGTGGGCGTTGCGGGGCTGCTCTTCGGCGGTCGATTGATCACCGAATCAGCGGTCTCGCTGGCGGTGAGTCTGGGCGCGTCCGAAACGCTCATCGGTCTGTCGCTGGTCGCTGTCGGTACGAGTCTGCCAGAACTGGCTACGACCGTGGTGGCCGCCAAGCAAGGTCATAACGATCTCGCGCTCGGTAATATCATCGGCTCGAACCTGTTCAATATTCTGGCGGTCGCCGGGCCGGTAGTTGTGATCAGCCCGGTCGAGGTTGCCGGTGGCGCCACCAGTCCGCAGGTCGTGTCGATGTTACTGCTGACCGTACTCCTGGCGCTGGCGATTGGCCGGCGTGCCCAAGTGAATCGAACCTGGGGTGTCGTGTTGCTGACAGTCTACGCACTGAGCGTAGCGAGCTGGCTACGTGGCGGTGTGTGATGTTGCGGCGACACCTGAGCGTGGACCAAATCAGGAGCGTGCGGCCGTGAGCGCCCACCGGAAAGACGGCATTGAAAATGCCCGGCAGTGGCACCCGGAGAAACTGGAGGGGTTGGCGCGGACTCTAGCCCGGGCCGGCTACGGGTCTCGCAATCGTACCGCCGAGATCGTGCGCAGCGGACGTGTGCGTCTGGACGGCAAGGTGGTGGTCGATCCGTCGGCTCCTGTCGATCCGCAGCAGACCATCGAACTAGACGGAAAGCCTTTGATCGAGGCGATGCGGAGATACTTCGCGTTCCACAAACCGCTGCGGGTGATCTGCCGGCCTGGGGAGCCCGGCGGCTACAAACTGATCTCCGAATTCTTCCCGCGCGAACTGCCGGGCCTGCAGGTCGCCGGTCGTCTCGATGGCCGCACTAGCGGGCTGATCCTGGTTTCGAACGATAGCCAGTGGAACGAGCTGGCCGCTGGCGGACGTGACCTCGAGAAGGAGTACTTCTTGCAGCTCGTCGGCGAGCTGAACGAGCTGGAAATCAGCATCATATCGGCCGGGATCCATTTGCAGAATCTGGGTTTTATCCGGCCCCGTTCAGTCGAGATCGTCACCTGTACGGCTGAACAGACCACGCTCCGGTTGGTGGTCCGCAACGGCAAGAACCGGCAAGTACGCCGTATGTTCAACTCGCTGCGCCACGACGTGACCATCTTGCGTCGGATCCGCATCGGGCCCGTCGAACTCGGTGAGCTATCGCCGGGGCAGATGCGGGAGCTCACCGTGCAGGAGATCAGCGCTGTCCGTAAACTCGGTGACCCGGGACAGGACAGATGATGGCACCGCGAGACGAGGGGCAGACCGCCTAGATCAACTGCGCAGCCGACGGCTTTCCCGTTGCCGTTACCCGGCCGGTTGCCACCAATGGATACCAAACCGTAGATTGAGAGGAGGCGAGGGTAATTAGCGGCGGGTCGCCAACGGGAAGCAGAGCCATGGACCGCCTTACCACCTCCACAATCACGCTGCGCATATCGTTCCACGCTGCGCCGGAGGCTTCCGCCCGATCGGCACGACCTACGCTTTCGGTCCTGGCGGCGCTCGTGGTGGTACTGGCGCTGCTGGGGATCAATTCCTGTAGCGACGGTACACACCCTGTGTTTTTCGAGCACTCCTTTCCGATCTGGGTCGACAGCCTGGCCGTACCGGTGACGATCGCGGTGAGCGATAC
>JAUVBS010000161.1 GCA_030591105.1 bacterium
CGCCATCCTTGTAGTCGAATACTGTTTTGTGGGTCATGGCAGCCTGCAGCAGGTAGCCGCCGGTGGTGTGCAGCACGCCTTTGGGTTTGCCGGTCGAACCACTCGTGTAGAGGATGAACAGCGGGCTCTCGGCGCCCATCCACTCGAAGGTGCAAGTCGACCGTTGCTTGCGGCACTCCTCGTCCAGCCAGAAGTCGCGGTCCGGGCGCATGGCAACGTCGGCGTCGGTGCGTCGGGCGACCAGTACCGTCTCGACCTGTGACAGGCCGTCGATGGCGCGATCGACCGTCTGTTTCAACGGCAGACGCCGGCCGGCGCGCAGACCCTCGTTGGCTGTGACGATCACCCGGGCTTGCGAGTCGAGGATGCGGTCACGGATCGATTCGCTGCTGAAGCCGCCGAAGACCACCGAGTGCACCGCGCCGATACGCGCACAGGCGAGCATGGTGTAGGCCAGCTCGGGTATCATCGGCAAGTAGACGATCACTCGGTCGCCCCGGCGTACGCCGTGGTGGCGTAGCACGTTGGCCACGCGGCTGACCTCGTGTTTCAGGCGGCGGTAACTGATGTGCTCGTATTCGCCGGGTTCGTCTTTGGCCCAGATGATCGCGGTCTGGTCGCCGCGTTCGTTCAGGTGCCGGTCGACGCAGTTGAAGCAGGCGTTCAAGCGCCCACCCAGGAACCAGCTCATGTCCGTCTCGTCGTAATCGCTGTCGAAAACGGTATGCCAGCGGTGGAACCAGGTGATCAGCTCGTCGGCGCGCTCGGCCCAGAACTGCTCGGGCTCGTCGAGTGACGCGCGGTACAGGCGCCAGTACTCGTCCAAGCTGGCCACGTGGGGTGTGCGGTCGGGAAAACTCTTGGGCGCGTAGATGTCGGTGCCGGCGTTTTCGCGTGACATCGAGGGCAACCTCCGCAGTCCGGGGATATTACAAGGGTAAAGGAGTCAAGATATCAAGGATGGCGAAAGCTGCACGGCGAGCGCGATGGTCCGCGTCCGATAGCCCGGCAGTAACCAGGGCCCCCCGGGGGGCCCTGTCAGGCCGGCATAAGTCGTCGACTGGTCTATATCAGCGGAATACTCATCAGCGGAATACCAATCAGCGGCATACCCATCAGCGGTATAGACCCTTGATCGTACTCCAATCCGTGACATCCACGGGGGCGAAACCACACTCTTCCGGTTCCGAGCCAATCCGCGTTCCGCTCATTTCCGTTCGTATGCAAAAAACAGCCGGCCCCTCGCAACCCGAACCTTCCTGGGTCATGGTGAACGTGGTCGTTGAGGTCATGGAATCGCCGTCACGCGTGCCGACCATCGTCCAGACGATTTCCGCCGTGCAATCGGGGCCTACAATCGTAGAGCCGGTGCACTGGATATCAACAGAGGTGGCGTCGACCGTCCCGCTGCAGACGAACGCGATGTCGTCACCATCGTCAACGATGAAGGGGGTGCCGGTGCACATGGTGTCGAGCTGAGCATCGCTGAAGAGTTCGAATCCGCTGTCGCAGTCGTAGACGGTGAAGTTGCTCTGCCAGATTCCTGCCCACTCCTGCGGTACTACCAGGTGCTCGTCCAGAAAAGAGAGAGGCCCAGGAACCGGATGTACCTGGTGACCGTTCTCGGCCAGTGCGTCGCCAGTCGTGAGGCTCAGTATGGCCAGTAGACCCATGGCGCAAGCAAACCCTCTGGCGCGAACAAGGCCCTTGGCGCAAACAAGTAAAGTCTTTCGCTGTGAAGTCATGAGTTCCTCCTGAAGTGGTTCCCCCAATAACAGTTGCCGATACAATACTATAATTATCTTAATTTGTCACCGGCCGCTAGTCATTCCATTGCAGGAGCTCTGGCCGCGAAGAGATCTGAGCACCACCCGACTCAATCCGTCGTAATCGCCCCTATGTGCAACATTCGCGGCCGCGGCACGTCGTATAGGTCTGGCCCCCGACACGACACGGCCGTCGTAGCACCCGCACATCTCGCCCCACACGAGAGACGGGCCCGAACCTGTCTGCTTCTCGTCAGGAGGAATCGTCATGTCCATCCGGAAGCTGTTGATTGTCGTCGTCGTCGTGCTTGCCTGGGCCGCCTGGGCGACGGCCGGAGAGATCCACCAGGCCATACGCGACGGCAACCTCGAACTGGTGTCTCAGCTGGTCCAAGAGGACCAGTCGCTCGTCTCCGCGCAGGACGAGAATCAGACCCGTGATTTGCCGTTGCATACCGCAGCTATCAGCGGTGAGGTGGGCATTGCCAAGTTACTGATCAAAGCGGGTGCGGCCGTCGACGGCGGCGACGTCGACGACAGCACGCCGCTGGACGTCGCGGCGATGAGGGGACAGATGGCGATGGTCGAATTACTGATTGCCGACGGCGCCGACGTGAATCACCACGACAACAACGGCGCTTACTCCCTCAGTTTCGCCGCCTTCGGCGGGAATGCGGAAGTCGTCGAGGTGCTGTTGAAAGCAGGCGCAAACCTCGCTTTCGAGAACCCGAACGGTGTCACCTTGCTCCACGCCGCCGCCTCGCGAGATCTGGTGGACCTTTACACCCGGTTGATCAAGAGCGGCGCCGATGTCAACGCGGCGACCACCGACGGCGACACCCCGCTACACTGGACGGCTCAGCGCGGCCAGACCGACATGATCGCCAGACTCATCGCCGACGGTGCCGACGTTTCCGTCCGGAACGTCCACGGCCAGACCCCGTTGTCGAGTACGGCGTTCCGGGGTCAGATCGCCGCCGCCGAGGCTCTACTCGCCGCGGGCGCCGATGCCGATGTGATCGATCAGAACGGCAGCAGCATACTGGTGATCACGGCGTGGGACGGCAATGCGGACTATGCGAAGGTCTTGCTCGCAGGCGGCGCCGATCCGAACCGGCAAGACAGCAACGGCACCACGCCGCTGATCCGTGCGACCTACCGTGGCCACAGCGATCTGGTCGGGGTGCTGCTGGCCGGTGGCGCCAAGACCGATCTGCAGGAGAGCCGCTATGGATGTACCGCGCTGCATGCGGCCGCCATCGCGGGCTACACCGATATCGCCGAGCAGTTACTTGCCCAAGGTGCCGTCGCGACGATCGCCGACGAGGCGGGCCAGACACCGCTACAACTGGCAGCGCAGTACAAGCAGAAACACGTCGCCAAGGCGTTGGTTGCCGGCGGAGCAAACAAGAAAGAACTGGGCGACCTTCCCGCCAACCCCGGAGCCCAGTGTCAGGTCGGCGCTGGCGAAGCCGCCGTCTGGTACCTCGGCCACTCCGCGTGGGCCGTCAAGACGAGCCGGCACCTCCTGGTTTTCGACTACTGGGATCAGGGACGACCTGCGGATGATCCTTGCCTCTGCAACGGCCATATCGTCCCGGCCGAGATCGCCGACCTGAACGTCGCGGTCTTCGTCTCCCACGAACACGGTGACCACTACGACCCGTTGATCTTCGGCTGGCGCGAACAGATCCCCGGGATCACTTACTACATGGGTTGCCGGCCCGCAGACGCCGACGGTCAGCAGTACGAGTACGTCGGTCCGCGTGAGACGCGGTCGGGCGATGGCATGAAGATCGCCACCATCGAATCAAACGATTCGGGAGTCGGCTGGGTCATCGACGTCGACGGGATCGAGATCTACCACGCCGGTGACCACGCCAACCGTCAGCAAGATTTTTCCGGTCCTTACCAGGCCGAGATCGAATACTTGGCGGCCGCGGGTGTGAAACCGGACCTGGCGTTCATGCCGATCAGCGGTTGCGGTTTCGGCGACCAGGAAGCGGTCAAGATGGGAGTGCATTACACCATCGAGACCCTGCAACCGGCGGTGTTCATCCCCATGCACTCGGGTGGGAACCCCTTCCGGTATCAGGAATTCGTCGCCGACTGCGGCCAGAAATTTCCGCACACGGAGATGTTGGCCGTCCAGAACCGTGGGGACCATTTCCTGTATTCCGGCGGCGAGATCGGCAGGCAGGCGAGCTTGATGCGCGTTTCGGAATGATCTGTTGCGGCGAAACGCGAGTCAGTCGCAGAAGATGAGTAGCATCAGCCTAGGATGAAACGCTCGGCCACGCGCTGGGAGAACCGCTCCTGGTACTGGTTGAATCGGTCGCGGATCCTTTGGCGATTCTCGGCGTGGGGATCGATGCGGTGACCGCGCAGAACGGCAAAGCTCTCGTCCAGCGCTGTGAGCACCTCGGGCCAGTTTCGGCATTGGGGTCCGGGCGTGACGTCGTCGTAGTCGTAATATAAGCCGGCGACATCCCGCAGATAACGCTCCTTGTCGAAGGGCGTGAAGACGAGGGGCCGGTCGAGCAGGAGGTAATCGAAATAGACGCTCGAATAGTCGGTCAAAAGCACGTCTGAATACCGCAGCAAGGGGTACGGGTCGACCGGGTCGTAGATGAGGATTCGGTTGCTCGGGCGCAGCTTGGCCGCCAGGGCGTCGCGCTCGATGAAATGCGGTTTGAGCACGAGACGCGCGTTCCACCGCTCGAGTAAACTCTCGCAAGCTTCTTGATCGAAGCCGTAGTCGAACAGGAGGTCGGAGATGTCCAGGGGGGTCGGCGCTCGATGCGTCGGCAGCCAGGCCGCGATGATATCGCTCTCCTTGCGCAGGCGATGCAACAGATCCAGCTCGGGGAAGAACTCCGGGGCCGGATCGGTCGCAGAGACGAGACAGTCGTTGCGAGGTTGACCGGTGACCACAGTCTTCTCCGCCGAGATCTCGAAGGCAGTCAAGTAGGAGGGGCGAACATTCTCCGCTGAAATGCAAATGCGGTCGAAAACGACGGCGTCGTAGAGGTACGGGAAGATGGTGTAGACCAGACGGCGAACCAGGTTCTGCAGAGGATTGCTCTTGGCAACACCGCTCCAGTCCGCATCGTACGAGATCTTCCGCAGCGGAGTGCCGTGCCAGAGCTGGATGATCTCGCTCCCACCGATCAGCACCGGGTGCAAATCGAGGGTGCTGTGGGTGATGAACACGCGGCGGGCGCGCAGGATTGACCACACTCCCCGCGCTGACTTCAGTGTAGCTGCTCTGATCCCGTTGTTTTGGAGGGCGCTCAGCACGTCGGCAGATCGTGTCACGAAGATCGCATCGACTTCGGGGTGCTCCTGCTTCAGATAGAGGATCAGGTACTTGGCGTTGTCGGCGAAGTGGTGGCCCAGAGCGGATCCGAATACGAATAGATCGGCTCGTTTGGGTAAGATCTTCCCGAGCAAGTACACCGGAAACAGAGCGGCGTACCCGATAACCTGCAGAGCGCGTCTTAACTTCTTGGACACGATCGACTCCTGCTCGATCCCGGCATACTTCGCCCTCGATTCGGTGGCGGATCAAGGGTGCGAGACGAATCGGCGCTGGCGGCCTGGTCCGAGGAATCGGGAGATTACGAACAATCACACCGACTGTCAACGCGGCAGGGCAGGGTCCCCCGGGAGATCCTGCGGATGCCGACCAGCGAAGGTTTCCAGGGATCCTGCGGAAGCCGACTCCGTATGTCACCCGGGGATCCTGCAGTAGCCGACCCGTGAAGGCCCCCCGGGGGGCCTTCGTCGCTATTGAGCCCGGCCACCGGCGTGAGCCCGAAC
>JAUVBS010000159.1 GCA_030591105.1 bacterium
ACACCGACAAGATCCTGAAGACCATGTTCTCTCGCCTGCTGCAGATCGAGGTCGACCCCACCATGGCCGCCAAGCTGAGTGCGGTGATCGATAGCGTTCTGGAGCGAATCGGCGGGAATCTCGATCTGGAAACCGTCCAGGGCCAGAATACCTTTCGGGCTCTGCTCTGCTCGATGGTCGTGCACGGCTGGGGTAACGGTATGCATCCGTTCCACAATCCGGACGTCAACCAGGATGGCCACCGGCTAGAGGTCCGCGTCAGCAAGGATATCCTGGTGCTCATGCAGGATCTCCAGGCGTTGCGTTATGTCAAGAAGGACGCCGACGGGCGGGTCAACAAAGCCCTTTTCGAACCGGATCAGAACATCCGGGTCCGCCAACAAATCGACGATGTGCTGGCGGAAATTAGCCAGAATAAGTGGGGCAAGTGAGCGACGGCGTGTTCCGATGGCCTCGAACTCATATCAGTCATGAACAATCCGGTCATGAACGAGATCACCAGCTCGATCAAAAGACCTTCTTACCGCCGGCGAGGATCTCGTTTAGGGCGTCACGAAAGTGTGTGGTGTCGTTGGCAACTTCCGATCCGATTTTATCCTTGTAGAGTTCCCACGACTTCTTGATCTCGGGACCGAGGGCTTCGAGCAGATTCCCATCGGCCAGAGCCTTGTCACGGGCTGTCTGATTATAAACCATGATGTCTGATACGAGGGCCCGCGCGAGCATCCGCGCCTTGTCGCGGCCCCGGCGTCGCGTGGGACTCGGTGGGTCCTCCAGCGCGACGGCGGTCTCGGTGACCGACTCGGTCGCTGATTCGGACGCCGATTCAGGCGCCGGTTCGGGCGCCGGTTCTACGGCGGGGTGCGACTCAGCCACGGCCGGCGTCGTGATGAGTTCTTTATCCACCGCAGCGGCGGCCGGACCATCACCCTCGTCCGGCGCCGGTCCAGCGACCTGCGGCTCAGGCACCGACGACTCGGCTACCGGTGCCTCGGGAGCACAGTTCGGTTCGAGTCCGGTCATCGGTTCCGGTGTATCGAGAGCGGCGCCATCGAGCTGAAAAACGGTACTACACTTCGGGCACCGCACGCGGATGACTCGGGACGGTACCTTGGCGTCTTCCAGCTGATACCGGGTTTGGCAGCCACTGCAGGTTGTGATCATGACCCGAGCTCCTTTGTCGTACACGATCGCCCGATCGGACGGAGGTCGCCAGACGCAAACCGCCAGCGTTGGTGGCAGGTGCCAGCGTGTCGATTCGCCGCGCCGCACCGACCGATACTATTCCTGGATCTCTGATCGTCCGCTGGCGACGTTCCTTTAACCCGGATTCTCGAGCTAGCCCGAAGCGAGAGGTACGATGCGGCCGTAGATCTCGGCGAGCGCCGCGCGCAAGACCTTTCCGGGCCCGGAATCGAGGCCGGGGTCGTCGCGCATGATGCGTTCGGCTTCTGCGGCACAGAGATCTGTTATCGCGCTGTCGCGCAGCGGGTTGGCTAGACGAAAACCCGGCACGCCGTGCTGGCGGACACCCCAGAGATCGCCCGGGCCGCGGCGTCGTAGATCTTCCTCCGCCAAAGCAAACCCATCGCTATGCGAAGCGAAGAAACGCAACCGATCCAGGGTCTGACCGGGTAGCAGGCGGTCGTGGACAAGGCTGCAGATCGCCCGGGCACCACCGCGTCCGATCCGACCGCGCAGTTGGTGCAGCTGCGCCAGGCCGAATCGCTCGGGATGGTGGATCACCATCACGTTGGCGTTGGGAACATCGATACCCACTTCCACCACGGTGGTGGCCACCAGCAGATCGATCGTGCCGGCGGCGAATTCGGCCATGATCGCACTCTTCTCGCCCGCTTTGAGCCGGCCGTGCAGCAAGGCCACACGATGGTGGGCAAAGGGGCCGCTGCTCAGATGTTGGAACTCGGCCGTGGCCGCCTTCAGATCCTGGCCGGCGGTCTGTTCGATGACCGGGTAGATGACATACCCCTGCTGACCGCGCTCCAGGAACGCGAGACACTTCTGGTATACCTGCTGTTCGCGGTCGTCGGACACCAGTTCGGTAGTCACCGGCAACCGGCCTGCGGGCAGCTCTTCAATGGTCGACAGGTCCAGGTCGCCGTAGAGAGTGAGCGCCAGGCTACGCGGGATCGGCGTGGCGCTCATGACCAGGACGTGCAGCGGGTCACCGCCATCTGACTTGCGCGCCGAACGACCGCGCTGAATCACTCCGAAGCGGTGCTGCTCGTCGACGACCGCCAGGCCGAGATTCGGTAGCTCTACTCGCTCCTCGAGTACGGCGTGAGTCCCGACGAGCAGGTCCACTTCCCCGCGTCCGGCGGCGGCAAGAATCTCACGCCGTGCCGCCACCCGCGTCCCTCCGGTCAGCGTTTCGACCGTCACCCCGAGCGGTTCGGCCAACTGCCGCAACGTCTCGCCGTGTTGTTGCGCCAGAACCTCAGTCGGCGCCACGATCATCGCCTGGTAACCTTGTTCGATGACGAACAACGTGGCGATCAGAGCCACGATCGTCTTGCCCGATCCGACGTCGCCTTGCAACAGGCGGTGCATCGTCTGCCCCGAACGCAGGTCCGCGAGGATCTCGACCAAGACGTGGCGCTGGGCACCGGTCAAAGTGAACGGCAAATCGGCGACTAAACGACTCGTGAGATCGCCCGGCGCGGACAAGACGATACCGGCGCGCTGGCGGTGCTCGCGCCGGCGCAGCGCCATGGCCAGCTGAACGAGCAGCAACTCTTCGAACACGAGGCGGCGACGGGCTTCCTTGTGGTGGGCGGCGTCCCGAGGAAAGTGAATGCCAACGAGCGCCTCCGGTCGACCACAGAGACGGTGACGCGTCCGCAGGTCGTCCGGTAGAGTCTCCGGTAACTTCCGCTGTATCATCGCAATCGTGTCGTGTACGAGTTTGCGCAGCCAGTGCTGCCCAACACCCTGAGTCAAACCGTAAACCGGTACCAGCCGGCCCGTGTGTAACGTGTCGCCGCGGGGATCGAGGATCTCGAAGTCGGGGTGGGACATCTGGCGACGCCCGGCGTGCGCGGTGATCACACCGCTGGCCATGACCTGCTGACCGCTGCGGAACTGCTTGAGTAGGTAACGCTGATTGAACCAGACACAAAAAAGCACGCCGGTCGGATCGGTGATCGCGACGGTCTGGAGGCTGCCGCCACGACGCGTTCTGCGCTCACCGCAAGTGCGCACCTCACCCAGCACGGTGACCTCGTCACCGGAACGGGCCTGCCCGATGGGAGTGGTGACGGTCCGGTCGAAATAGCGCCGCGGGTAGTGGCCGAGCAGGTCACCGACGGTCTCGATACCGAGACGCGTCAGAGCCCTGGCACGCACCGGCCCGACCGTCTTGAGAAACTGGACGGAACTGTCCCACTCGATCGCTGGGGTCATGAAGCCCGCCGCCGTGGTCCAACAGTGGTGGTCAATCTGGTTCAAATCGGTCTTCGACACAGATTATTCACGAAAGCCGCAGGCTTGTCACTGCAATCGCTTGAACAGATGAAATTGCCCACGCGACTTGACCACAGAACTGACATCGCCGGGCTGCAGTCGTTGGATGGTCGACTGCAACGGCTCGACCATTTCCGTGGGTACAACCCAGCCGATGTCGCCGCCGCGTACAGCGGCCGACCCGACGGAGTAACGCATGGCCACCTGGGCAAAATCGATCCCCGCGGTGAGTTCCGCATCAATCTGTGCGATTACCGTGCTGTCCGCGGTGACGATGTGCAGCAACCGCACCTTGCCAGCCTGACGGGCGGAAACTGTTTCGCTTTGATTCATTTCGAGACGCGCGAGCCAATTGGCCAGCTTCGGTGACTGTTCCTGTTCTCGGGCCTGCAACTGAGTGACCACCGCAATCGCTTCGTCGTAGCGTCCGAGCGCTTCGAGTAGTTGTCCCAAAACCACCCTCGCCATCAACAGATCGCTGTCGAGCCTCACCGCCGCGGTAGCCGGTTCGAGAGCGGCGCCGGTCCGCCCACGCTTCTGCAGGTGAAGCGCGTAGTTGAGGTGACCGAGGGGATCGTTAGGAACCGCGGCCACATACACCTCGAAGTGACCCTCGGCTTCCTCGATCAACCCGTTGATTTCCAGAAGGTTCGCCAGATTGAAGCGGTGATGCGACAGGGTTGGGTCGAGCTCGACAGCGCGGCGCAGCGCGGTGAGGGCAGAGTCGTACATATCGGCTGCGAAGTACGCCTCGCCCAGACCGCCGTAGGTAGCTCCGCTCGGGGCGAGTTGAACCGCCCGCCGTCCGAAACCGAGGGCCACGGCAGGTTCGCCGGCCATAATGCTCAGTTCGCCAGCGATGAGCAGGTCGTCGGCACTCTCTCCGTCGCGCCCGATCCCGTTCAGCCAGTGGTCGCGCGCCTGCCGCCATAACCCTTTGCGGCGAGCGAGTTCGCTCTGCAGCTTGTGGATCCACCCCTCATCGAGTCCCTGGCGCTGCAAGTGCACGAGCAATCCGTAGGCCTTGGCGTCTTGACCGCTGTCCATGGCCAAACGCGCCAGCGCCTCGAGAATACCAAGGTGGCTGTCGGACTGCTGAAGACCCGCTTGCCATTGTGCTTCGGCAGCGACAGCATCTCCGCTGAGCAGCAGCGCCCGGCCGTACCAGTACCGGGCGTCGACATCCTGCGGCGCCTGGGTCACGGCCCGCTGTCCGTAGAGGATGCCCGCGGGGGCGTCGCCCGCCATCACCGCAATCACCGTCAATGGTACCAGCACCGAGAGTCCTTCGTTGCCGCCCTCGAGGCAACGTAGCAATTGAGGATGAGCCGCCGCATAGTTGCGAGCTTGGAACAAACGGGTACCCTCGGCGCACGGGTCGCTGGGTAAGTCTCTATCCGGGTTGTTCGGCGTGTTCTGTGCCGCCACCGCCAGGCTGCAGCTGAAGACCCATAGCCACAGCAGCACTCCAAACAGACCGAACGCGAACGGGCGCCAGCGCGCGTGTACGGTCAGAAGCTGTAGTAACGAAGTTTCTCGCATCAGGATGACTCCGTCAGGCCGGTCCACGTTGCCGACACCTGTGCCCGTTGCCAAATCCCAGGTAAACCCGACGACCAAGTCGCCGATAGCGGAATGTGGGAACCCGCGGAACCCACCCGGGTTCCCGGATTCCGGTCATCAGGGGACCGAAACCAGCGGGGGATGCATCGTGGCCCAAGAGCGGCGGCCGTATGTCCTGGTAATAGAAGACGACGCCGACCTGAGAAGAATACTCCGTCTGCACCTGACCGCCGAAGGATTCGCGGTCACCGAAGCGGAGGACGTCGCCGCGGCATTCGCCCATCTACAGAGCGAATTGCCCGACTGCGTAATTCTGGACCTGATCATGCCGGGTATGGACGGTTTCGTATTTCTGAAACGTCTACGCAGCGTCGAACGCACCTGTGACGTACCGGTCGTCATCCTAACCGCCTCGGAGAACTACCGAGACCGCGCCAAGGGCCGGCAGTACCAGGCCAACGTTTATCTACGCAAGCCGTGCGACCTCGAGCAACTGACCGTTACCCTGAAACAGCTTTGCCACAACGTGGGCACGACTGAGCCGGACGCGTTAGCCTAGCCAGCGGCGGACCGGGTCGAGCCAAAAACGGGGCCACAGCC
>JAUVBS010000230.1 GCA_030591105.1 bacterium
CAACGAAGTCGGCGTCATCCAGGCGATCACGGTCGGCCCCTGCGTGCCGGCGTCGATGACCATCACCGGCGAGCCCCTCACGACGGTCTGGCTCTGGACCGGCGCGACGACGTTCAACTCGCCGGACGGTACGACGCCCTACGAGTACGACTACATCATCTGGCTGTCGGGCCTCGAACCGGGAGTTGTGGCGACTGAGTCCAGCACCTGGTCGCAGGTCAAGGGTCTGTACCGGTAAGTCGGCCCTTCAAGACATTCTCATCGAGACCGGTCGCGGGGTCGGGCGCAAGCCCGGCCCCGCTTTTTCGTGTGCGGCCGGCCCCGCTTTTTCCGCGCGCGCTATGCCGAGCGCATAAAAAAAGCCGAGCGTACCAAAAAAGGCCGACCGCTTTCGCGGTCGGCCTCGTCGTGCAAGACTGGACCATTGGAGGTCCGGTTCTATAAACCGTCGAAGTACCGTGCGAGTTCCCGTTTATAATGATCGATATCGTCGGCTACGAACAGGACGTTATTGAACTCCCAGACCGACTTGGGAATCGCAATCACGGACTCGACCGTGAACGGCTCGATGGGTGTGCCACCGCTCATCACGCGGTCGATCTCACCGGCGGAGGACAACAGGCCCGCTCCGAACACCTTCAGTTCGCCGTCCTGGCGGATAAGGCCGAACTCGGCGCTGTACCAGGCCAATCGCTTGATGTCTTCACGTTGCTCCTCGTCGGCACGTAGGAATGCCGGTGCGAACATCTCCTCGAACTCCGTGTACGCCGGGATCATCAAGAACGGCAGATGTCCGAAGATGTCGTGGAACATGTCGGGTTCGGGCGTGAACTCGAGTTCCTTTTCCTCACGGATGTAGTCGGTGACCAGGAAGTGCTTCTGCGCGAACTCTCGGTACCAGGTCTCCGCGTCGCTGTAGCGCACCGAAGTCCGTACGGTCTTCCAGCCGGTCGCCGGGGTGATTTTCTCGTTGAGGTACGCGATGGACGGAATCTCGTCTTTGGGTAGATCCAGCTGTTTGAACCCCGTGACGTAATCCTGGCTGCCGTGCGCGAGGACGCGGGGTTCGAGCATTTCGTAGAGCTTGGTCCAGGTCCGGGTCTGAGCCGCGGTGAATGTCATACGCTCTCCCAGGTTTCCGAAGGTACACCTATCTAGTTTAGTAATGGAGAGGTTTAACGTCCACTTTGTGTACGTATGGGGGGTAGGGGCGCAGCGACGATCCGACCGTGGAGTTCGCGACACCCGTCCCGATGATATCTCAATCTTTCTGTGCGACCGGTTCCCAGTGTTTGACCTTATCGGCGATATAAGAGGCCAGGATCAGTAGCGAGATCACCAGCGCCCCGATGTGCACCCAGGCGGGAACCTTCATCGCGTCACCGGCCGCGTAGCTATGCAGGCCGGTCAGGAAATAGTTCACCCCGAAGTAGGTCATCACGATCGAAGCGATGGCCGCCAGGCTCCCGGCTGCATGGAGCCAGGCGCTGCGCATGGACGGTATGAAACGGAAATGCAGAATCAAGGCGTAAACCAGGATCGACACCAGGCTCCAGGTCTCCTTCGCATCCCAGCCCCAGTAGCGCCCCCACGACTCGTTGGCCCACACGCCGCCGAGGAAAGTCCCGATCGTCAGCAGACCCAGGCCGGTGACCATCATGTTGGTGTTGAGCCGATCGAGCCGAGCGATGGCATCGCGTAGCGTCTGCTTGCCCTCTCCCTTGCGCAGGTAGAGGACCATGGTCAGAAAACCGAGCAGCGCACAGAGCCCGAGGAAACCGTAGCTCGCGGTGATCACCGTGACGTGGATGTTCAGCCAGTAGCTGTCGAGCACCGGAACCAGCGGCCCAATGGCCGGATCGAAGGTCGCCATCATCGACACCCCGAGCACCACCGCAGTCAGTAGCGCTGCAAGCCCCGCGACGACACCGGTGCGGCTCCGCAGCTCGAAGATCAGTCCCGCCGCGGCGACCATCATGCTGATGAACAGCAGTGATTCGTGGCCGTTGCTCAGCGGCGCGCGGCCCGAAGCGATCCAGCGCAGCGTGTAGCCGTACATGTGGAAATGGAAGGAGCCGAAAAACAGCAGCAGACCGACGGCGAACAGCGGATTCCGGTAGGTGTAAGGTTGCCCCCCGCGGCGTGCCAGCGACCAGAAGTAAGCGGCCATCAGTAGTACGCTCGCCAGCAAATACGGTATCGTCACCCAGACGAACGGACGCAGTTTGTTGAGTGTCAACTCGGCGTGCAACGACGTGCCGCCGGGTAGCACCTCCGGATCGTACTTGCGCTGTAGCGCGTGGATCAGATTGGCACCGGATAGTACGCGACCGTTATCGCCCGAGCGCATCCCGGCAAGCAGTTCGTCGTTGGCGCGGTTGTACTCCTGGCGCTGATCGTCGCTCAAGTGCGAGACGACCTGTGCGATGTCGAGCCAGGTGTGCTCCGGATCGTCCGGTACCGGGAAGATGCGCAATGTCTGACCGCGCAGCGACATGTACAGCAGGTTGAAACGTTCGTCGAAGGAGATCAGCTTGCGCTGCACTTTGCTGCGGTCGCGGTCGGCAGTGCGGTGTGCCTCCTCCACCGCGTCGGCCAGGCGGTAGCGGCCGCTGTCGTCGAACAAGCTCGCCGCCGACACGTAGCGTGTCGAGTGCGACACGCCCAGAAGATCCTGCATCCCCACGAAGCGAACGGCGATGAGCGGATAGTCCCACCAGTACTGAGGATCGGCGCTCCAGTTCAAATAGAGATCGACCGGTTCGCGCCCTTCGAAATGCGTGCGTTTGGCCACCTTCATGATCATCTCGCGGGCGAGAGTATCGATCGGTTTCATCCGGCCGCGCCAGTCCTGCACCGCCAGGCTCTTGACCGCTTCGCGGGCCGGCTCGGAAAGTTCGACGTAGCCGTTGCCGTGGTCGTGTTGAACCTGGGACTGCCCAGAAGCTTGGGACTGCCCTGAGGCCTGGGCCTGCTCAGAAGCCTGGGCCCAAGCTGGCGCCGGACCGATCAGCGCACTGGTGGCCATCAGTGTGACCAGCGCGACCAACAAGACCGACGCGACGGATGCGACGGATGCGACCGATTTAGCCGATGTCTGTTTGCGTTTCGGCCAGAGCAGATCTTTCAGCATGATCAGCAAGAATCCCAGCGCGATCAGCGTGTAGCCGACGTAGGTGGGCCATTTGCCGGGATCGTGATTGACCGACAGCACGGTACCGCGCCGGTCCGGGTCGTAGGAGCTCTGGAAATGCTTGCTACCACGGTGGTTCAACGGGTGGTTCATGTAGATGCGTACCTTGCGCCCGTCGATCCCCAGCTCCTCGTCGTGGATACTCACCCAGCTCTCGTAGCTGGCCGGGTTATCGCTGCCGGGGTAGGTCTCGAGCACGAAGTCGTCGAGGTGAAGGCTGTACGGCAGTTTCACCACGACCGAGCCGTAGGCGAGCTTGAAGGTCTGACCGTCGAGGCTGACCGTCTCGCCCGGTGCACCGTCGACGACCACCGCTTCGGCGCGGCCACCGGCAGCGTCGGCGAGGTAGATGCGGGCGGCCGGCGGCGCTTTATCGTTATCGCTCAACGCCGGGGCCAGAACTGCCGACTCGATGATCTGCGCCGGCATGAACGAAAATTCCCGCGCGTCGTTGACATAGAGCCGCTGCGTGTGGACCGCGAAGATCTCGTGGGCCGGGATCTCGCGCCGCACATCCGGATCGTTCATGTCCATCTCCGTGACCGCAAATGCGGCGCGCGCCAGCAGGCCGGTCTCACCGCCGCGGGCCATCTCCACTCCCAGCCCTACCTGGTAGATGAGATCCAGCTGTGCGAGAACTTCATCCTCCTCGTGGCTCATGCCGAAGTCCGGATGAAAGGCGAAGAGCTTCCGCTCGCCGGTACGCCCCAGCGGATCGGTGATCTTCACCGTGATCATCGGGTTGAGCGGCGGACCATCGGGGTCAGACGAGCCACCCACCTTGAAATCACTCTCCAGACGAACGACCTCGAGGGTATGACCTCCGCAGCGGAACGGCTCCGCCGGGGGCGGCGTGACCGCGAAACTACAGGTCTCGCCGCCGACGTGGACACGCAGGTCACCGTAACGCGAATCGGTCGTAGCGGCGCTGATCTCTTCGGTCAGGAACCGAACCTCGACACCGGCGATGCTGGTGCGCTGGCCTTCGAGCAGGGTCTCCATATGCACGCCGTGCTCGTCCGCAGCGCCGTACTGGATCGCCGCCACCCCACCCTCGCCCGCGACATAAGCCCGCTCGAAACGCGGCCAGAACTCGCTGACACCGAGGCGGTACTGCTTGCCACCGAGGGAAACGTCCCGGCTGGCGTTCTGCTCGCCGGGCCGGTACAGACGAACCGGAAAGCGAGTGGTCTGCCCCTCCCAAGTAGCCTGGACGTAGTTCCGATCGGAGTAGACGAAGTCGGTCGAGCTACCCTCGCGG
>JAUVBS010000430.1 GCA_030591105.1 bacterium
ATGGTCGATATGCGGATCTCGCTTTTCTTCGGCTCGTACCACAACGTCGACTCCAGCGAAGCGGCGTTCAAGACTGCTGCCCGCAAGGCCTTGCAAAAAGCGGTCGCGGAGGATTCCGCCCAGCTCAAGCCGGTGATCCTCGAACCGGTGATGCTGGTCAAGATCACGGTTCCGCAGGCGTATATGGGAGACGTGATGGGTGACATCTCTACGCGCCGCGGTTCGATCCAGGGTAGCGAAACGGACGGCCCGTACCAGATCGTCACGGCGAACGTCCCGGAGGACGAGCTTTACCAGTATGCTACGGCGTTACGCTCGATGACGCAGGGGACCGGTACCTTCGCCATGGAATTTTCCCACTATGCGGAGGTCCCGGGCGATGTTCAGAAGCGTCTGGTCGAAACGTACCGGAAGTCCCGGACCGAAGCAGAGTAGCGCGAGCCAGGAGTAGACCCATGTCCGGACACTCCAAGTGGTCGACCATCAAGCGCAAGAAGGCGGCAACCGACGCCCGACGGAGCAAGGCGTGGACGAAGGTGATCCGCGAGATCACCATCGCGGCCCGTGGTGGTGGCGATCCAGAAGCCAATCCGCGGCTGCGCGCAGCGCTCACCTCTGCCAAGAGCGCCAACATGCCCAACGACACCATCGAGAAGGCGGTCAAGCGTGGCTCCGGTGATCAGGATGGTGTGACCATCGAGGAGATCAACTACGAGGGCTATGGCCCGGGTGGTGTGGCGATCCTCGTCGAGTGTCAGACCGACAACAAGAATCGCACCGCGGCCGCGGTACGCCATGTGTTCACCAAGTTTGGCGGTAAACTCGGTGCCGCCGGCTGTGTGTCGTACCTGTTCGAACGCAAGGGAATGGTGGTGGTCGACGCAGAGCGTTGCGACCTCGACAGTGCCATGGATGCGGCCATCGATGCCGGCGCCGACGATGTCGCCGACGAGGGCGACTCGTTCGTGGTGTACACGACCATGGAGAACTTGCACGCCGTCGATGCCGCGTTACGCGAGCTGGGTTTGCCGGTCACATCGGCGGAGCTGATCCAGGAACCAAGCACCACCGTTCGCGTCGAGCCCCAGGATGCAGCCGGCCTGCTGCGACTGATCATGAACCTCGACGAGATCGACGACGTATCGACTGTTTCGGCCAATTTCGATATCGATGACGAGGTGATGACCGAACTGAACGACGAACTCTAGACCCCAACGAAGCCCGGGCCGGCCCGCACCGTGGGAGCGGGTTGACCTCATGCGGGACGGACCCCTCCATGATCGTCCTCGGTATCGATCCCGGTTCTCATGCCACCGGTTACGGGGTGATCGGTACTGTCCCTCGCCTTTGCCTGATCGCCGGCGGCGTGATCCGGACCGACACCGACGATGCCTTGGCCGCACGACTACAGACTATCCACGACGGGATTGCTGCGGTACTGGCCGAACATCGTCCTCAGGCCATGGCGGTGGAAAATCTCTTCAATGCCCGTAACGCCCGTGCTTCGTTGATCCTCGGCCACGCCCGCGGTGTCGTGTTGTTGGCCGGTGCGCAGGCCTCGTTGACGGTGGCGGAGTACGCCCCGCGTGAGGTCAAGAAAGCGGTCACCGGTAATGGCGCCGCCGCGAAGGAGCAGGTTCGTTTCATGGTGATGAGGTTGCTGTCGCTGCGCGGGTCTCTGCCTCTGGACGAGAGCGATGCGCTCGCGGTGGCCATCGCCCATGTGAACCGCAGCCGCCACGGTGGCGATTTGTTGGCCCGCGGAGGTTTTGCATGATCGCTTTTATCGAGGGAGTCCTCACGCGGGCCGGTAGCGAGGCGATGATCACCGTCGGCGGCGGGATAGGTCTCGATGTGCGCCTCTCCTCACGTGGGGCGGAGCAACTTCCGTCCCTTGGTGAGACGGTCCGACTGTGGACCCATCTGTCGGTGCGCGACGACGGCTGGATCCTCTACGGCTTCCCTGCGCACACCGAACGCGATATGTTCCGTTTGCTGATCTCGGTGACCGGCATCGGACCGAAGGTAGCGCTCGGTATCTTGTCGGGCGTGGGTCCGTCCGATCTGGCGCTATACTTGCGGAACGGGGACGAGCGTAGCCTGACGCGTCTACCGGGGATCGGCAAGAAGGGCGCCGCCCGCCTGGTGGTCGAGTTGGGACAGCGTGTGCCGATGGATTTGGCCCCTTCGTCGCCAGACGGACGGTATGGCGAGGCGAGTGGCGATGCGGGCGTTCTCGGCGAGGCGATCGCCGTGCTTGGCGCCATGGGGTTGATGGTGGTCCAGGCCGAACGCGCTCTAGTGCTCGCGCGCGAGGAAGACCCCGCCGTCGCCGACGACCTCGAGCGCTGGGTCAAGGCCGCTTTGCAGCGGGTCTAGCCCGGATGATTCATGATTAGTGCGGACCAAGCAATCTGCGTGGATTGTAGAACGACAGCCGGGTTTCAGCTGCCGTGAAAGGAAACACCGTGCCAGAAGAGCGCTGGACAGATCCGGACCGCACCGAGCTCGACGATGAGCTCGCACC
>JAUVBS010000176.1 GCA_030591105.1 bacterium
CTGCTGTTCATGGAAGAGAGTGGGCGCAATCGTACACCGGATCGTTTGCCGGCGGTCGAAGCGCGGCCGCTGCTGGCCGCCTGCGACCGGCACCTACGCCGGCTGGTCGAGATCTACGAGCCGCAGTACTGCGTCGGCATCGGCGGTTATGCGGCCCGCCGGCTGGCGGCACTTTTTCGGGCCGGCGAGATCCGCATCGTCTCGATACTTCACCCCAGCCCCGCTAGCCCCGCCGCTAACCGCGGTTGGGCCGCGGCGGCGACGCAGCAGCTGATCGCCTCAGGTGTGTGGGACGACTAGAACAGGTTGGCGCCCTAGCGCAGCGCCGGGTTCGTCGACGCCGGCGATTGGGAAGATCCATCTGCCGCTGGTTCTGTTTGTTCCGGGACGATCTCGGAGTTGTCGATCTCCAGGTTGTCGATCTCCGGGTTATCGATCCCCGCAACAGCGGCCATCGAGTCCGGTCGGGCATTCTGGATGCGTTCGAAATCGCGGCGCCACTGCAGGATGAGGGTGTCGAGTACGGTGAGCCGCGTACCCAGCCGATCCCGTTCCTGGAGCAACGATTCGTACTGGACCTTCAAGGCCCGGTTGCTGTGCTCGGACGCGAGAGTAGCCGCTCGTTTGATCCAGTCCATATCGCCCCGGATCTTGCCGACCTCGCTGCGTAGACCGACGTCGATGTCCAGCAGCCGCTGTTTGGCCTGTGCGATATCCGCATCAATGCGATCCACGTCGGTCTCCATCTCGATCAGGCGTGGGTCGAGGGCGCGAACATCGGAAGAGATACCGACAAGCCGGTCTTCGAGCGCTTCGAGTCGTTGCTGAGATGCCCGCGTCGACGCCGCTTCTTGGCTGGCGAGATCGTCTAGATCGGACTTGGTCGCGACGCCGAATACAGAGCAACCACTCAGTACGGTCAGCAAGGGTAGGCAGACAAGTAAGATGAGAAAGTGTTTCATAGAGCAAGCCTCCTGACGCGACGTTTGGGCGCGACAAAGAACAAAAGGGGCGCCAAACCTCGTTACCGATCAGGGGCGGTTAGCTCGGTCGGGACTGGTGGGGAACTCCCGGCCACCCAGTAACAAGATCAGAAAAATGTACGATCGCGTCAATAGTATCGCGTCAGGTCGCTATTATTCGGTCCGGCAGCTCGCGTCGTGAATACGACTGGCTCTGCGTCGATACCCCGGCTATTCTCGCCTTGCGAGCCGCGGATGGTAGACGGCCGACGGCAAATGGCGAGCGGCAGGCGGTGCGCTGCGAAAGAAGACTCATTCCGCGAGGTCCGATACGATGGCGCGACTCAGCCCCCTGGCGTTCTTACGCGGTCTGGCGAGGATCATCGCCGCGCGGCCGCTGATTCCCCGCACCCTGACTGATAACGAGCTGCTGCGGACAGTACTCGAACGCCGCAGTATCCGCCGCTACCGGGACGATCCGATCCCGGCCGATGTCCAGGCGGCGATCCTCGAGGCGGGCCGGGTTGCTCCATCGACGGTGAACCTGCAGACCTGGTCGTTCGTGACCTTCACGCGCGCCGAATGGCGGGAGTTCTTTGCCAAACCGGTGCCGTTCGGAGCCGCGTTCGCGGTGGTGGTACTGGCCGACGTTCACCGAGCCAAGCGGATCGTCGAAGGGTTTCCCTCGGTCCCACTCTGCGAGTACACAGTGGGGGTGACCAACGCCGCACTGGCGGCGATGAACATGACCGTTGCTGCCGAGGCCCTGGGGGTCTCATCGGTGATGCTATCGGAGACGGGTCAGACCGGTTTCTACGACGCACGGTATCTGAGTGAGCGGATGGACCTGCCCGGCGGTGTGATCCCCTTGCTGACGATCTGCTTCGGGTACGGCCGCGGTGGCCGTCCCGCCATGCCGCCGAAACTACCGGTCGACGCCGTGTCGTTCACCGGCCGCTACCGCGACACACCACAGACGGTACTCGACGATTGGTACGCAGAGATGCAAGCGGGCTACCAGGTAAGTAATCTGGGCCGCTCCTTCACCAACCAGATCACCCACTACAACCGCCGCCTCGCCGAGGCCGAAGTCGATCTGCGCCACCTGGTGCTCGGCGACGACTAGCGCTCACTTCATCGCACCAGCGCCGCACGTAGACCACGTACCTCGCCGCCGGCGCGCAGCGTCAGCAGGTAGATGCCGGCTGGTAGCTCGCGGTCGTCGAAGCCGCGGGCTTCCCAGCGGATCTCGCCAAAACCGGCGGGAAAATGTACCGCTGGTTGAGCGCCGACACGCCGACCGCGCAGATCGTGCACCGCGAGTGATACCTCGGCATCGCGGTCGAGCTCGAAGTGCACGGTTGTCGTCGCGTTGAACGGATTGGGCGCGACCTGTACCGCCCCCAGCAACGGCCGCGGTACCGATGTGACCGTCGGCCTGAGTTCGAGCAGTACGATCTCCCTGCCGTCGTTCAGCAGGGCGGCCAGTCGGTAGCTGGTTTGCTGCGGATCGGTAGCTTCGGGCAGGCGATCGGTCCATTCGTAGCGCCACCAGCCGTCCACCAATTCGCGCGGTGTGATCGGTTCGGGTGTGAGTAGCTCCGCGCCTTGACCCTCCTCGGCGCGGACAGCCGCCAGTACTTCGCGCGTGGTCGTTTCCCCGCGCGCGAAGGCCGACGCGAGCTGCGTACGCGCGGCCGCCTTTTCGGCCTCCTGCTCAGCCGCCTCGACCACGCGGTAGACGCGGAAGGCCAGCGGCTCGGTGCAACCCCAGCGCAACGCGACGCTGCCACCGTTGCCGTCGCCGCCAGCGGGTATTGTCGCTACCCCCTCGCTAGCCGGCAACTCGCCCACGCCGACGGGGCCTTCGCCGCCCTCGAGGGCGAACGCCCGCCCGCCCGAACTCAAGTACTGGGTGCCGGCGAGCACGTCGGGTTTGCCGTTGCTCGATAGGTCGGGCGCGCCTCGCACGCTGTACAGCCGGTTGCCGGTGTTGAACAGCCAAAGGGTGTCGCCGTCGGCGCCGCTGAAGAGGTAGACGTTGTAGTCGAACGAGCCGCCGACGACTTCGTCGAGGCCGTCGCCGTCGATGTCGTCGACACGCTCGATGGCCCAGAAGTCGCCGCCGTTCAGCGAGCCGGCGTACGACTGCCAGATCAAGTCGCCGCTGGCGCCGCTGACCACCCGAACGGCGCGGTCCCACGATCCGATCGCCACGTCGCGTACGCCGTCGGCGTCGACGTCACTGATGGTGACCAGCCGCATGATGTAGTTGTAGGTGCCGTTCTCGAACGTCCAGATACCGTCGCCGTCGGCTCCGCTCAGGCAGCGGACCTGATCGTGCGCGGACCAGCGGCCCACCACGAGGTCCGCGACCCCATCGTCGTCGATGTCATCGATGACAGTCGCCGCGTGGTTACTTGCGCCGGTGTCTACCGACCAGACTTGCTGACCGACGACTTCACTTGCCCCCGATACGCAATAGACTCTGTGATCGTTATCCCACCCGCAGAAGAGCACGTCCGGCAGATCGTCGCCGCTCAGGTCGGGCAGCGAGAGTGTATAGCCGATGGCATCGACGGCGCCGTAGAAACGCCAGATCGGCAGACCCGACGCGCCGTCGAGCATGTATCCGGTCTCGTTGTCGCTGCCCGCTCCGAACACCACTTCCGGGATACCGTCGGCGGTGCGGTCCGGGTGCCACTGTACGCAGTAGACCCAGCCCGAGCCCTGGCTTTCGTTGGTGGTATCGAAGGACCACTGGACCTCGCCGGTCAAACCGTCGAGGGCGTGTACCGAGCGGTTGCCCCATGCGGTGCCGAGCAGCACGTCCGGCAGGCCGTCGCCAAACAGATCGGGGCAAGCGGTCAGGCAATTGTCGCCGTAGCCGCCCCCGTCGCTCAAGCCGCCCCCCGGCCGGTTCGACCAGATGATTTGCGGCGTGCCGCTGTCGCCGCCCGACAGCAGGTAGATGTGGTCGCCCGAAGCGCCGGCGTCGTAGGTCTCCACCAGTACGTCGGGCACACCGTCGCCATCGACATCAGGTAGTGTGTCCATGGCGTGGATGTCTTCGATGCCTTGGAACATCCAGAGTTGATCGGGTTCGACGGCGCTCGCTGGAACCGGCGAGCCCCACATTACGGCAGCGAGCGTCACCACCACGATCGAACGGGCGAGTGGATGCACGGCGGTACCTCCTTACGACGACCATTCGTGATTATCCCGGGCTAGAACCTTGAGATTGTACCACATCTGGTGCGGTAACCACGGAATCGGGGGTCTGGTCCGATATTGTCCTTGATATACTGGCGGCCGCGGACGACCTATACTACACTGCGAAAGTAGGAATTTGAGTGATCAGGGTGCCGGCACGGCGTCGGACCAGTCGTTGGCGCCCTAAGTGATTCTAAAATAAGGGGTAACAGTCATGAAGCGCACCTCAATATCTTTTCTCGCCCTCGCCCTAATGGTCATGCTGGCGACGCCGGTGTTGGCGGGTACCGAAAAATGCGGTACCGACATGGGTAAGTGTTGCATCGCGGCCGCCGAGGCCGGTAAGGGTTGTTGTGGCCAGAGCGCCGACCAGGTCAAGGCGGCGTACGCTGATTACGAGATGACCAATACTGCCAAAGAGATTGGCTTCGCGGCGATGCACGAGTGTTGCGCCACCGCGGTACAGGACGGCAAGGGTTGCTGCGGCAAGAGCGCGGACGAGCTGCAGACCGCCTACAAAACGGAGGTCATCGGGGCCAGGGCCGCGTTAGCGGTCCGCAGCGACATGGATTCCTGCTGCATCACTGCGTTGGACGCGGGCAAGGGATGCTGCGGCCAGAGCGCCGAGCAGCTCAAGACCGCCTACAATACCAAGGTGAGCGATGTGGCGACTGCCTGCACCGCTAAAGCCGGCTGCTCTGCCAAGAGTTCCTGCTCCGGTAAAGCCGGTACCAGTTCAACCAAAGCGTCTGCGTCTTCCACGAAGAGTACGAGCTAGCTTTCAACAGCTAGTTCGTGCTGATGCCAAGGATGGCAGCGGCCGGTCCCGGATATTCCGGGGCCGGCCTTTTTTCGGTACCGTCGACGAAGGTTGGCCAAGGCGTGCCGTTGGCTAAGGCGTGCCGTCCTGCTCTCGCTGTTGCTGCAGGATCTGTAACCCCCGTTCGAGGTTCTGGCGGGCTGCCGCGTCGCCGGGATCGAGGCGTACCGCGGCACGGAACTGTACGACCGCTTCGGGTTCGCGGCCGAGACCGGCAAGCGTCGCGCCCAGCAGATTGTGGGCGCGCGGATCGTCGGGTCGCAACAGGACCGCCCGCTCGAGCAACGGCAAGGCTTCGGCCAGCTGTTGTCGCTGGA
>JAUVBS010000248.1 GCA_030591105.1 bacterium
CAAGAGGCCGACCACCACCGGCGTAATCACCGCGATCAACCCCGGCAAGATCATCTGCCGGATGGCCGATCCGGTGGCGATGTCGACGCAATAACTGAACTCCGCCTTGGCTTCCCCCTCCATCAGTCCGGGGATCTCGCGGAACTGGCGACGGACCTCTTCGATCATCGCAAACGCCGCCTTGCCGACCGCCTTCATCGCCAAGCTCGAGAACAAGAACGGCAGCATCGCGCCGAACAGCAGGCCGACGAGGACCTTCGGGTTCAGCAAATCGATCTGTTGCAGACCGACCGCTACCCGGTAAGCGGAGAACAACGCCAGGGCGGTCAAGGCCGCCGAGCCGATGGCAAAGCCCTTGCCGATGGCCGCAGTGGTATTGCCCACGGCATCGAGCCGGTCAGTGCGGCTACGCACCTCCGGACCGAGTCCGGACATCTCACTGATCCCGCCGGCGTTGTCGGCGATGGGGCCGTAAGCGTCGACGGCCAGCTGGATGCCGGTCGTCGACAACATTCCCAGCGCCGCGATGGCGATCCCGTACAGACCGGCCATCTCGTGGGCGACCAGGATCACCCCACATAGAACGATGATCGGCAGAGCGGTCGACTGCATGCCGATAGCTAGACCCGCGATGAGGTTCGTCGCCGCCCCGGTTTTACTCGCTTCAGCTATGCCGCGCACGGGGCCGCGGTTCTCGGCGGTGTAGTACTCGGTGATCAACCCGATGGTGATCCCGCCCGCCAAACCGGCGATCGTCGCCCAGAACACTCCCATGGCGTTTTCGACCGGCAGCATCGCCCTGATCACGAAGAACGAGACGACGACCATCAAGGCACCCGCGCCGAAAGTACCGATGTTCAGCGCCATCTGCGGGTCGCCGCCCTCTTTGGTGCGCACGAAAAATGTGCCGATGATCGATACAACGATACCCAAAGCAGCGAGCACCAGCGGTAAATAGACTGCGTTCATATTACCGGGCAGGAAGGCTACGCCCAGAATCATCGAGGCGATGATCGATCCGACGTAGCTCTCGAACAGGTCCGCCCCCATGCCGGCCACGTCGCCGACATTGTCGCCCACGAGATCGGCAATCACAGCGGGGTTGCGCGGATCATCTTCGGGGATTCCGGCCTCGACCTTACCGACCAGGTCCGCGCCCACGTCGGCCGCCTTGGTGTAGATACCGCCCCCGACACGGGCGAACAGAGCGATCGAGCTGGCGCCGAGCGAGAAGCCGGACAGCACCTGCAAGACGCGCGTGACATCCCAACCTTCAACCCCGATGTATTGGCGATAGTAGATGTAAAAGAGCACGCTCAAGCCCAAAGTGCCCAGGCCAACCACGGCCATGCCCATCACGGCACCACCGCTGAAAGCGACGCCCAGAGCCCGGTTCAGACTCGTGATGGCGGCGTTGGTGGTGCGCACGTTGGCCAAGGTCGCGATCCTCATGCCGATGAACCCAGCCAGCGCCGAAGCCGACGCACCAACCACAAACGATACGCCGATCAGCCAAGACGAGGTCGGAAGGCTCCGGTTGCTCACCGCGAGCAGCACGGCCACAATGGCCACGAAGATCGCCAGGACCTTGTACTCGCGGCCGAGGAACGCCATGGCGCCCTCCTGGATGTGACCGGCGATGGTTCGCATGGTTTCGTTACCAGGGTCTTTGGATTTGACCTGGGACGCCTTGATCCCGGCGAAGACGAGCGCCAGGAGACCTGCAGCAGGAATCAGTAAATACATGCTCTGTTCTCTCTTCGGTTGGGGTGGCAAATTAGCTCAGCCAACTCGGAAATATCAGGATGGCCAGCCCCCGCGGCAGGGGTTGGCCCGTGGACAGGACGGACACGCACACCGCGGTCCATCGAAAAACCATCGCTAAAATAGGCGGCGGAACCGTACTGATCAATACGATTCCGCCAGGTTGTCAAAAAATTATCGAACAGCGGCTGCCGCCGTGGGCATCAACCGGCCGGATCCGGATCGCGAGGGTGGATCGCAACCATCTCCACCTCGAACACCAGGGTCGACCCGGCGGGAATGATCACCTTGCCACCATCCTGGATCGCCCGATCGCCGTAGGCCAGTTCCGGCGAAATGGTCAGTAACCGTTTCTCGCCGACACGCATTCCCTCGACTCCCAGTTCCCAGCCGAGAATCACACGGCCCGCGCCGAGGGTGAACGGCCACGCCTGACCTCGGTCGTGCGAACTGTCGAACTGCGCACCTTTCTCGCCCTCTTCAAGGAGCCAACCGGTGTAATGAACCTCGACTTCGTCGCCGCGAGCACAGGCTGGTCCAGTGCCGGTCTGAAGTACTGCAACGTCCACCTCGAGAACCTCGACAAGCTCCACTTCGAACATCAGGGTACTCTGCGGCGGGATGGTCGGGGGCCGGCCGCGCTCACCATAGGCCAACTCCGGATCGATCAGCAAGGTACGGCGGCCACCTACCCGCATCCCTTTGAGACCTTCGTCCCAACCTTTGATCACCATACCGACGCCGACACGCATCAGGATCGGCTCGCCGCGATCGACGGAGCTGTCGAACTGCTCGCCCTGCACGCTGTCGTTGTAGAGCCAACCTGTGTAGTGGACCCGTACGACGTCGCCGTCCTCGGCCACCGGACCGGCACCGACAACGACATCATGGACCTGTAAGCCCGGCATGACGGTCTCGAAATCCGAGCCAGACTTACCGCTCTGGCAACCGCCGGCCACCAAGCAGAAAGCCAACCAACCAATCGCCGCCATCGTCGTTAATACTCGCATGGGCCTACCTCCTTCGGAACAGAGCGTCCGAGCCCGTGACTCCGCTCGTCGGTTCGCTCGCTTGGAATTTCAACAAGAAGGGGACGGGATCGATTTGCAGGCGATCACCGCCCCCACGCGCGCTATCGAGCGCGCTGGCGTTATGAATATAGCGAATCTTACCGGAATTTTGAAAGCGGAATTTTATGCTGTATCGTCGCATACCTATCTGGCCGTGGAAACAATGCGCTCACTAAACCGAACCGACCAACGTCGCACCGGCAGCGCCATAACCGCTACGTAGACCGAGGCGGCGAGGGCGATCCGTGCCAACGGATGCCAACCAGCCGTCATCCAGATGACACCGGCCAAGAGCACGGTCGCGGCCGCGATCGTAGCGAGTGGTCGCCACAGCGCCCCCGACAGTTGCCGGCGCGACACAACGCCGAGTGAGACCAGCAGCAGCGTGTGTCCACCGAGCATGCCGAAGCTGGCACCGAGGCTACCGAACCGCGGTACCAGAACGAGGCAACCGATCAGCGCCACCATGGCACTCACGAACAGCGGCGGGAAATACTCCGCTTGCCGGTCTTGAGCGATGAGCGCGTTGCCGAAAAACCAGCCGACCGACAGCAGCGAGTAGGAGACGGCCAGAACCTGGAAGACCCGGCTCGCCGTGGGAAACCGATCGCCGTACAACAGTGACATCAATTCGGGCCCCAGCAATACACCAGCCACTGCAGCGGGGACCAAACCGGCCAGAACCAACGCCAAATAAAAGTTGAAGCCGCGTCGGAAACCGGTCCGCGACTTTCCGGCTAGCCTCGACAAACGCGGCAGCAGCGCCTTCCAGAGCACCTCCATGGCGATGACGAACAGGAAAACGACCTTCGCCGCGGCCGCGTAGCCACCGGCCACGGCGGGACTAGCCAACATACCCAGGACGACGATGTCGATGCTGAACAAAACACGCAGCGTAACCGTGCTGGCGCCGATCGGAGCCGTTTCGCGCCACCGGCGACGCCACTCCTGCGGCGCGGCGAATCGTGGTCCAACCGGACGGCCGAGCCATCTGGTCACCGGTATGGCGATCAGGAAATTACCGCCGATGAAGGCTACGATCAAGATGGCCGGTACCAACCGGTACGGCGGCCAACCAGTTAGATCGGCGAGCGGACGCAGCGCGAACAGAATCAACAGGGCGTAAACCAGGCTACTTCCGATCCGAGCGATGCCGACCCAGGTCGCTCGCTCGAGTCCGAGCCCGATCCAGTCCTGCATAAAGACCTGCGGCACGATCATGGCCAGATACAACAGGAAAAGTGTTTGATCCTGGTGATAAAACGGTAGCTGCGGCAACAAGATCAAGCCGACCGCGCCCACGGCAATTGCTTGCACGCAAAGCATACCTTGGTGTATTTGAGCGTAACGCAGAACCGCCGCAGTTCGGTCCAGACGTGCCATCTCGCGAATACCGAGTGACC
>JAUVBS010000359.1 GCA_030591105.1 bacterium
CGATACTGGTCAACGCCTGGCCGGAAGGAGAGCCGACGCCGCTACACTTTCCCCCGGATCTCTATCGTGTCATAGCTGCGTTCCTGGCGGCCATCGGCCATACATTTTCGCCCTTCGTCGATTTCCACGGTGGCAAGGGTGTCGCCACCTCGGCGGGGGCTTTAGCCGTGCTCGAACCGTTTCCGGTTCTGGTCGCGCTCGTTGTTTTCATCGTGGTCCTGTGGGCTTCGCGGATCGTCTCGCTGGGCAGCCTGAGCGCGGCGGCGATCTTGCCCGTGGCTGCCATCTTCTTCGAATACCAATCACCGAACTCGCTCTCGATTACACTGATCGTCTTCTCGACGGTCCTCAGCATCTGGGTCATCTTCAAGCATCGCGGCAACATCAGGCGGCTCAGCCAAGGAACCGAACCGCCCTTCTTCGAGGACAACAAGCAAGACGAAAAGAACCACGGTGAAGCTGGTGAAGACCACTAGACCGACGACGGGCACGCGGACCGAGCAAGGGAGGCCGTCATGAATGCAGCGATCCTCGGCACCGGTAGCTGGGCGTCGGCCTTCGGCCGGCATCTCGCACACAAGTGGGACCGGGTTGTGTTGTGGGGCATCGTGTCCGAGCAGGTCGATGTGATCAACACGACCGGTACGAACCCCGACTACCTCGGGGATCTACTCTTGCCGCCGAACCTGCGGGCAACGCTGGAAATCGACGAAGCGCTCACCGGTGCCGACGCCGTATTCGTGGTCGTGCCGAGTCAAGCGGTACGCGAGGTGAGTCGTAAGGCCGCCCAGTCGGTAGCGTTATCGGCGGGGGTTCCCTTCATCTGCCTGGCCAAAGGTCTCGAGCTGGGAACTCTGGCCCGGCTGAGCGAGGTGGTCGCGCAGGAGGTTGCCGGCAGTACCGTTGGTAATGCGGCCGACGGCGGTGAACACCCGGTCGCAGTCCTGCTCGGTCCAAGCCACGCCGAAGAAGTTGCCCAGGAGATGCCGACCGCCGTGGTGCTGGCCGGCCAACCAGGCTATGACTGGAAGGTGTGGCAAGAGGCGGTCGCCGGCCCATTTTTCCGGGTCTACACCAACGACGATCTGATAGGCGTGGAGATCAGCTCGGCGTTCAAGAACGTCATCGCCGTCGCAGTCGGCATCGCCGACGGTATCGGCACCGGCGACAACACGCGCGGTACGTTGATGACCCGCGGCCTGGCCGAATTGAGCCGCATCGGTACGGCCCTCGGCGGCCGCCCCGAAACCTTTTTCGGCCTGGCCGGCGTTGGCGACATGATCACCACCTGCATCAGCCGCCACAGCCGCAACCGCAACTTCGGCGAAGCGGTCGGCCGCGGCGAACATGACCCGCAGGAGATCCTCGATGGCAGTATCCAGGTGGTCGAGGGCGCGGTGATGACCCAGGCAGGGTTGAAGCTCGGTGAGAAGTACGGCTTAGAACTTCCTATCACAAAACAGGTTCATGATGTACTATACTCAGGCAAACCGCCGCGGCAAGCGTTGCGTGAGTTGATGGCCCGCGAGCCCCGTGCCGAACACGACTAGCAAGAGCAGGAGGAGCGGAATGCCCGATTCCGCCGGCAAACTCTATTACAGTATCAGCGAGGTCGCCAAGCTCGTCGGCGTCAAGGCTCACGTACTACGGTACTGGGAGAGCGAGTTTCCCACGCTCCGGCCACGAAAGAATCGTGCCGGCAGCCGTCGGTACCGTCAGCCGGACATCGACGAGATCGTGGCGATCAAGCAGTTGCTCTACGAAGAGGGCTTCAAGATCGCCGGCGCCCGCAAGGTGCGCAAACATGCAAAAACCGCGGCCCGCCAGCGGCAGGACGAGCGCCCGGCTCAGATGGCAATGACCTTCTCCCAGCTGGGGGCAAAAGAGCAGTTGCGGCTCGTGCGTGAGCAGCTCGGCGAGGTCCTTCAGTTGGTCCGCGATATAGACCCGGCTGCCGACGCTGAGCAGGCGGAGGCCGTGACACCGCTAAAAAAACGCGCAGCCAAAGGCTGAGGGGGCGGCGCGGACTGATTGCCACTTGTCGCGCGATGTGGGCGGTATTAGATTGTGGCGCGCGCCGGAGAACCTCCAACCGGTGCCGTAGATACTCTGAGGGTCGGGGCGTGGCGCAGTCCGGTAGCGCACTTGCATGGGGGGCAAGGGGTCCCGAGTTCAAATCTCGGCGCCCCGACCAAGTAACAGAAAGAACGACAGGGACTTGCAGAGATTGCGAGTCCTTTCTTTTTGCCGGTTTCTGCCTGGGGTAACGCTGGGGTAACAAAGTCGCCGCGTAGGGGGGCCTGCATTTCGAACAAGGGGTCAGGTGAGCGCCAAGCTCTCAGCCGGCAACCCTGCGGGGAAGAGCCTGCCTGTCGGTCCCGGTCGCCGTCGACGTCATGCCAGTGGAGAACTCGTATCAGGCGCTCCTGCGACGCGATATCTGCGTTAAGACAGCTTCGAAAGTCCTCGCAGATCTCCATCGACGGCTAGCACTTTCGTGGCGTGTTAAGCAAAGCGTCCATAGTTCGAGTCCAACACGGGGAGCGACCCAGTCGTCGGGTCGTAATTTCCGTCCGGATTCGTTGACGGGATAGCCGCGTTGTACGTCGCGTTGCGCCCGTATAATCGCTTGGGGGCGAAGGTTTAGCAGCGGTGTGATGCGTCTGGCTTTTCTCGGCGATAATCTGAGAATGCCCGCGCCGCCTGGTCGCCCCTCCCAACGCCCCAAGGCTCTCTCTTTCTCAGAAACCGTGAACCCGCCACAAAGTGCTTAACAACCATATATCAAATGGCGACGGTCGAGTGGCGGCGAACCTGATATATGTGGGATTCCCGCCTCGGCCTGAGCGAGGTGTGCTATACTGATAGATGGCCTTCAATCGACGAAGCCTGAGCCAGGGGGGTGTGCTCATGACTCGTTTGCTGCTTGTACTCGCGTTGATCGTTATCGCCCTGCCTGCTGTGGCCCTGGACGATCCGTTGTCGAACCAGGCGCCTGTGAAACCCGAACACGTAGTGGTCCCACCGCCCGCAGACCCCGAGGTCATTCGCCAAGGGGGCGACACCATTGAAGACGCCACGGTCATCGATGCC
>JAUVBS010000505.1 GCA_030591105.1 bacterium
CGAGATAAACGCAAATAAACTATACTAGTTATGAGACAGTTGCGAAACAGTCAATCGAAGCGATACGACCGCGCCGCGGCCACCTCGGAACCGGTCCGGCAAATGGAACTACTACCAACAACAGGCCTATCTCCGAGGGCCTAGAAAGACCCTCCGGGGGGTCTTCACCACCAGTCACCGCCGAATCGAAAACTGAACCTCTGATCCGAGGGGAGGATATCTCATGACGGTGATTAGTGAATAAACCGGGCTAACTACCCAGCCGTAGTTTTGCGCCGATGGAAACCATGCGGCCCGGCTCCGGTAGACCGACCTGCGATGTGACCAACTGGTCGAAGACGTTATCAAAGCGCACATAGAGTTGGATGCTGCCGAGCCAGTCCGCCGCCGGATATGCCGTGTAGTCGATCCGCAAGTTCCAGCGGCCCTGGGCTGGGAGGCGACGCAGGCCACGCGGAGCGGTGGGGTCGGCGCCGTGCCGCGGGCCCAGGATGTGCCACTCGACGGCACCGCCGATACCGGACCGATGGTTGTAACTGCAGGTGACCGTCGCCAGGTAATTGGGGCGATCCTCGGCTGGCCGGGTGTAAGCGCCGCCCTGCCGGACACGGGCGTCGAGTAGTGTGTAATGTCCGGTCAGAGACAGGCTGCGCGACGGCCGCCAACCGGCCAACGCCTCGAGACCCAGCGTGCGGATCTGGGCACGGTTGACTCGCGTATAAAGTGCTGCGGCCGAATCCGGGAGAACGACCTTTTCGATCCCACCGTCGAGATAGGAGGCAAACGCGGCGCCGCCGAGGTCCCAGCCTGGGCCACGGGAGCTAATGCCGATCTCGAACAGATCCTGTCGCTCCGCCCGCAGCTCGGGATTTGGCTCGAAGCGACCCAGAGCCCCCGAGAACATCTCGCGTAGCGAAGGAAAGCGGCTGCGCCGTGAAGCGGTCCCATGCACGACGCTCCTGTCGGTGACCGCGTAGGCGAGGTCGAGGTGGGCCACGGCGGCGTCGGTCGCCGCGCGCGCTGGTTTGTCACCGGTTTCAGGAGTTGCCGCGAACTCCCAGCCGCCACCGGCGGTCAGCAGCCAGTCGCCCAGCGCCACGCCGCTGGCTTCGGCGACGAAGCTGGTCAACCACTGACTGTAATTCTGTTGCGGCCCGCCGACGGTCAAGGTCTCGCGGTGCTGGGTATAGCGGGTTTCGGCTTGCGCGGCCAGTTCCGCCGCGCCGCCGAGATGCCTGCGGATGCGCACGCGGCCGTAACCGGTACCGTCGTGATCGGATTCCAGGGGCGCGCCCGGTTCCAGCGGCGGTCCCGTATAGGTGTCGTCGTCGTAGGGACGGATCTCCTGACGAAAGAGATCGGCGCTCAGCGCCGAGTCCAGATGCCACTGCCGGTCGTGGTCGAGCGGCAGAGTGAGCGCGGCACCGGCCAGCAGACGTTGTTGTAGTGGGTAACGCCAGAAACGCGCTTCCTCATCGAGATGAGTCTCCGGTGGCACCCCCTTGGCGCCGTCGGTGCCGAGTACGAGCAGATTCAGCGATCCGGCTCCCAGCGGCCCGCCACCCCGGATCAGCAACGCGGTCTGCTCCAGATCGCTATTGGTGCGGACATCACCGGTTTGATGGTAAGGCGCGTCGAGGTCCGCTGGAACGGTCACGCCGCTGCGGGTACGACGCGCCACAGCAGCGCCGAAGTCCCAGCTGCCGCGGGCTTCTCGGTAGAGGAGACCGCCTCGGTAAGCATCGACCTGGCCGGCCGCCCCATCGACCACGACGCGGCGCCCATCGGCGCCGACCGGATCGGTTCGTAACCGTACCGAGCCCGCGAGGGTGCCGACGCCGTCGAGGGCACTCACCACGCCGCGGCTCGCTTCGCTGCCGGTCACCGCCAGTA
>JAUVBS010000101.1 GCA_030591105.1 bacterium
GCCGACAGCACGGTCGTCCCGGCGGTCGTCGGCGATGCAGCGGCCGATACCACGGTCGTCCCGGCGGTCGTCGGCGATGCCGTGGCCGACAGTGTGGCTGTCCCAGTGGTCGTCGGCGATGCCGTGGCCGACAGTGTGGAGGTGGCGGAGGTCGCCCGCTCAGCGGTACTTTCGGAGGTCGACCTGTGGGATACCGGTGTCAACCCGACCCTCGCGGTGGTGATGACCCCGTTCTTCCCTGGCTGGGGCCAGCTCTACGCCCGCAACAGCTGGCGCGGAGCCCTCGCTTTCGGGGTCGAGTGGTTCTACTGGAGCAACCTGATCTCGCGCGGCGCCGAGGCGCGCCGGATTGAAGATTTCGCGGCGACTCTGGAGCCGGGTTCTGAACAGGACTTCTTCCTCGCGGCCGCCGATGAGACGTGGGCGCAGATGAAGGACTTCGCCTGGTGGTCGGGCGCCATCCTGCTGATCATCGCCCTGGACGCCTACGTCGGGGCTCACCTGTTCGATTTCGACCACGATGTGATACCGGTACCCAACCGCTGGGACGAATTCGACTCACCACCGGCGCCTCCGGTGGCTACGGGCGATCCTCTCTCGCTCGTACTTTTCCAGTGGCGCAAAAGCTTTTGAAGGTTAGGTTTCTGGCCAAGCTCATGGAACAGACACGCAACTTTTGCATCATCGCCCACATCGACCACGGCAAGAGCACCTTGGCGGACCGCTTGCTCGAGCGGACCGGTACGCTCGCCGCCAAGGAGATGCGCGCCCAAGTGCTCGACTCCATGGAGCTCGAGCAGGAGCGGGGTATCACCATCAAGAGCCATCCGATCCGGATGGACTACAAGCGGGCCGACGGTGAGCGTTTCACACTGAATCTGATCGACACCCCGGGCCACGTCGATTTCCACTACGAGGTCAGCCGTAGCCTGGCGGCGTGCGAGGGAGCGTTGCTGGTGGTCGATGCGGTGCAAGGGGTGCAAGCGCAGACCATCAACAATCTGTATCTCGCTCTCGAACACGATCTGACCGTCATTCCGGTCATCAACAAGATCGATTTACCGGTCGCCCGCACCGACTTCGTCGCCGGACAGTTCATCGACCTGCTCGGCTGCGATGCGGACGAGATCCTGCAGGTGAGCGCCAAGACCGGCGAGGGGGTGTCGGACCTGCTCGACGCGATCATCGCGCGCATACCGTCTCCGCAAGGGGATCCGGCAGCGCCGGCGACCGCGTTGATCTTCGACTCGGTATTTGACCCCTACGTCGGCGCGGTGGCGTACGTACGCGTGTTCGACGGGACCTTCGCCAAGGGCGACCGCATCGCCATGTTCGCCCATGACCGGAATTTCGAGGTGCAAGAACTCGGCTGGTTCCGCCTCGACCGCATCGGGCAGGCGCGGCTCATGGCCGGCGAGGTCGGCTACATCGCCACCGGTGCGAAGGACGTACGGTATGTGCGGGTGGGCGACACGATCACGACGCTCGCCGCCGGCTGCAGCGAACCGCTGCCCGGTTACACAGAAGCCAAACCGATGGTCTTCAGCGGGTTGTACCCCACCGACAACGACGATTACGACGATCTGCTCGATGCGCTACAGAAGCTGCAGATGAACGACGCCTCGCTGACCTGGGAAAAAGAGACCTCGGCCGCCCTCGGTTTCGGCTTCCGCTGCGGTTTTCTGGGTCTTTTGCATCTGGAAATCATCCAGGAACGGCTCGAGCGCGAATACGGCTTGAACCTGATCGCGACCCTGCCCAACGTGGAATACCACGTACTGCTGAGCGACGGCGAGATCATGATCTGCGAGAACCCGGCGCGGTTGCCCGACCCCCGCGAGATCCGGGAGGTGCGCGAGCCGATCGTGCGCGCGACGGTGATCACGCCGAAAGAATATGTCGGCAACGTGATTCAAGTAACGCTCGACCGCCGTGGCGTGCAGGTCTCGATGGAGTATCTCGATACCGAGCGGGTCAGCCTCGTTTTCGACCTGCCGTTGAACGAATTGGTGGTCGATTATTACGACAAGCTCAAATCGGTCAGCCGCGGTTACGCGTCGCTCGACTACGAGTACCTGACCCACCGGCGAGACGACCTGGTGCGGCTCGATATTCTGATTAACGGCGATCCGCTGGATGCGTTGACCTGTATCGTACACCGCGAACGCGCCCACAATTGGGGACTCTCGTTGTGCCGCAAGTTGAAGGAACTGATCCCGCGGCAGATGTTCCAGGTGGCGATTCAGGCCGCCATCGGTTCGCGCGTGGTCGCGCGGACGACGGTCAAGCCGTACCGCAAGAACGTCACGGCGAAGTGTTACGGCGGTGATATTACGCGTAAGCGGAAGCTGCTCGAGAAGCAGAAGGAAGGCAAGAAACGGATGAAGCTGGTCGGCACGGTGGAGATTCCCCAGGAGGCGTTCCTGGCGGTGTTGAAGGTCGAGCGCTGATCGGCGCCGCGGTCACGATCCGCGGCCGGACCCCAACGACGGAGTCGACATGAAGCAGAGCGTCCGCCCCAACCAGGCCGCGGCGCAAGCCGAGAAGCGATCCGAGCCCGCCAAGGTTCCGAGTTCGCCTCTGCGCACGATACTCGATTACGCCCGCGCCATCGGCACTGCGGTGTTGATCGCTCTGGTGATCAAGCAGTTCGTCTTTCAGCCTTTCCGCATCCCCACCGGATCGATGCAGAACACCTTGCTGATCGGCGATTTCTTGTTTACGAGCAAATTCCTCTATGGGGCGAAGAGCCCCGAGCGGATCCGTATCTTCGGCAAGACGTTGATCAGCGGGTTGCCGGTGTTGAAGCTACCGGCGATCCGCCAGCCGCAGCAGGGTGACATCATCGTTTTCGAATATCCCCTCGATCGCGATCTCGACTACATCAAGCGGTGTGTGGCGGTGCCCGGTGACCGTGTCGAAGTCGTCGATGGCGTGCTCCAGGTCAACGGCGAGGTCTACGAATCGAACTTCGGTGACCGCGACGGCGATCACTCCTGCGTCCCCGATTGGCGAACTCCGGAGGCGTGTCCGGCGCCGCGTACCCTGCGCCAGCCGTATAGCGCGCGGCGGGATCTGAACCGGAGCTACCGCTTGTCCGACGCCCTCGCACAGCTTGCTGCCCGGGATCTGCGGCTGTTCGTCAAGGTAGCCGAGAGTGCGTTGGCGGCCGACGTCGGGTTGGATCCGGCAAAGATTGAGCCGTCGTTGGAAATTCTGCGGTCCGACGGCCGCGATGGCGCTCGTCTACCGTCGACTGTCCGGCGCGACCATCAGCGGACGATCCTCGCCCACGTACAGCAGGTCGCTCCGCCGTTCGTCGTCCCCGCGGGCTACCTGTTCATGATGGGTGACAACCGCTTCAACAGTCAGGACGGCCGTTACTGGGGTCCGCTGCCGGTCGATTTGATCAAGGGCAAGGCGTTGTTCATTTACTGGTCGTGGGACAAGGACAAGATGCGACCGCGGGTCTCCAGGCTCGGCGACATCATCCGCTGATATGGCGCCGCCACGCGCGCCCCAACCGTCGCCGCTCGGTCCGGGCGGCGGCCTCTATATTCACGTACCGTTTTGCCGTACGCTGTGTTCTTACTGCAACTTCGTCCGTACCGCCGATCACGATACCGACCTGCGTGCTCGCACCGTCGCTGCCTGCGTGGCCGAATTGGCGCTGCGGCGGGGCAAGTGCGCCTCGCTGAGCGAGGGGCGGCGTCAGCTGCGTACCGCCTACATCGGCGGCGGAACCCCTTCGGCCCTCGAGCCGGATCTCTTCACGGCGCTGCTGTCCGGGACCGTCGGCAAGTTGCCAGTGGCGCCCGATCTGGAACTCACCGTCGAAGCCAATCCCGAGAGCTTCAGTCCGGCCGTGGTAGACGCTTGGCGCAGCGCAGGGGTCGGTCGGGTCAGCCTCGGTGTCCAGAGCCTCGACGCCGATGTGTTGCAGCGTCTGGGCCGGCAGTGCGACCCGGCGACGGCGCGCGGCGCGATTGTGCTGGCGTGTCGTCACTTCGAGCGTGTCGCGGCCGATTGGATCATCGGTCCGGGTGTGCAGCGCCGGCGTCTGCTGGCTGAACTGACCGAAGCGATTGGTTTGGGAGTCGGCCACGTGTCGCTCTATATCCTCGAGCTGCACCTCGGCAGCGATCTGAGCGCCGCGGTGGCCGCCGGTCGGGTGGCGATGCCGTCGGACGCGCGGACCGAGACACTCTACCTCGCCGCCGTCGACCGGCTCGCGGAGCTGGGGCTCCGTCAGTACGAGGTGGCCAATTTTGCCCTACCCGCCAGCGAATCGCGTCACAACCGGGCGTACTGGTCGCGCCGGCCTTACCTCGGGCTGGGCCCCGGTGCCCACGGGCTATACGGCCGGTGGCGGTACGCCAATACAGGCGATCTGTCCGCCTATCTGGCCAGCATCGAGGCTGGCCAGCTGCCGCCACAGAGCATCGACCATCTGACCCCCGCTGCGCGTCGCCTCGAGTCGGTCGTGCTGCCTTTGCGAACCGCTGCTGGCGTACCGCTCGGTCTGATACCCGACCGTGCCCTCGATTTACCGCGGGGTGTCCGGGCCGGATTCTGGACCGTCGACTCCGGCCGACTACGTTTGACCGCCCGCGGATTCCTGCGTATCGATGCCATCGAGCAGGCACTGGCCCGTGGCCTGGGTTGACCCGCTCCGGGGGGCGTATTACCTTGTGCGCGCAAAATTTCCGTGAAGATCGTCCCGTGCCCCCGAGTCCTTATCCGGCCCTCGACCGGCCCTCTCCGTCGAGATCATGAAGACCAACGCGTTGCGCCACAAAGAGATCCTCGAAGCCGTGGTACGGCTGAACATCGAGACTGGACGTCCGGTCAGTTCCAGCCTGGTGGAACGGTTTCTCAACCGCGCCTACTCATCGGCGACGATTCGCAGCGTTATGAAGAATCTCGAACAAGAGGGTCTACTCGAGCAACGGCACACGTCGGCCGGACGTTCGCCCACCGACGCCGGGTTTCGTCGCTTCGTCGATGCGGTGCTGACCGCGTGGCCCCTGCAGCAGTGGGACACACCGCGCCACCTGCGTCGTATCGTCACCGACAGCCTGCGGCGGCACACCGGTGGCCACGGGATGGTGCGAGAACTGGCCCGGCTGCTCAGTCGGCTGACCGCGAACATCAGCATCATCCTCGGTCCGAGCTGGGCGGCGGTACCTGTGGTCCGGATCGAACTGTATCGGAAGGAAGGCCGACGGGTCTTGATGGTGCTGGTTCTGGAAAACGCACTGGTCCGGACCGGGGTTGTCATCCCGCGCGAGGCTTACGGTCCGGAGCTGCTCGCCGACGCCTCCCGGATCCTGTCGGAACGCATCTCCGGTCGCACCCTCGCCGAGGTCCGCGCCGGCGTACTCGATTCACTGATCGCGTCGGCGTCGGTGGCCGGTCGCTGCGCCGCCGAACTCGCCCAACATGGGCGCGACCTCTTCGCCGACCTCGAAGTGGAGGATCTGGAGCTGGAGGGGGTGGCCCAGGTACTCGACGAGCCCGAATTCTCCGAGCCCGAACAGCTCAAGGCACTGATCCGTTTCATTGAATCGCCGCGGACCATCCGTGAGGCGCTACACCGTCTGCGTAGCGAGACGAGGGGCGATCTGGGTATCTGGATCGGCCGCGAGAATCCCATCGACGAACTAAGGCCGTTCAGTTTGCTTGCGGGACGTTTCGATCTGGAAGGCCGCGCCGGTATCTTGGCGGTTCTCGGGCCGAAGCGGATGCCGTATCCGCGAGCCTTCGCCGGCATCGACGTGCTGCGCCGCTCGTTGCGCGGTCTGAGCTCGCATTGATCGCCAGAGAGGACACCTTGTCATGACAGACAATAAACGCAAAACCGGTGACGACCCCGGTAACGATTCCGGTGACGATATTGCAATCTCTCGAGGGTCCGCAACGTCGCCAGAAGCCGACGCGAGCCGGTCGCCACTTTCGGTTACTGAAGCGGAGTCCGATCCGGAGGAGATGGCCGAGACCGAGTCTGGCGAGGGGAAATATGCAGACGACACCGATCCAGTCTTGGACGAGATAACCCGCGAACGGGACGATTATCACGACAAGTGGTTACGTGCGGTCGCCGAGCTGGACAATCTACGCAAGCGCACGCGTCGGGAATTGGTCGACAACCGCAAATTCGCCGTTGCCGACCTGATGCGCGGACTACTCGAAGTCCTGGACAATTTCGAGCGCGCGTTCACCTCGCTCGAGCAGCACGATAACGACGCCGACCGCGACGAATTTCGGGCCGGCGTCGAATTGATCTACCAGAGCCTCCACTCCGCCCTGACCGAACGCGGCGTACGTCGAATCGAGGCTCAGGATCACGCATTCGATCCGGCTCTGCACGAGGCGATCGGACAACAGGAGCAACCGGGCGTGATCGAAGGCACGGTGCTTGAGGTGGTCCAGCAGGGCTATCTTCTCGACGACTTGGTGTTGCGACCGAGCCGGGTCATCGTGGCCAAGGGCGAGCAGTAACCGGGAGCGATCCGGATCGGCGACGGTTCGACCAGCGGTTGCCGGCCAGTGAGACGGGATTGACGATGAGCACCAGACGCGACTACTACGAAAGTCTCGGCATCGCCCGTGGGGCCACCGAGCGCGATATCAAGCTCGCTTATCGCAAGCTGGCCGTCGAGTACCACCCCGATCGGAACCCCGACGATCCCGAAGCACCCGAGAAATTCCGCGAGGCGACCGAGGCGTATACGGTACTCAAGGACACCGGCAAACGAGCCCAGTACGACCGGTTCGGCCACGCCGGAGTTGCCGGTGAGTTCGGCGCCGGAGGGTTCGGGGCCGGCGGTTTCGGTATCGATATGAACGAGGCGCTCGCGTCGTTTCTGAACAATTTTGGTGGCTTGGGCGATCTGTTCGGCGGGGTGAATGAGCGCGGCGGCTTCAGCGGTCGCGGCCGCAATCTACAACTCGGACTCGAGCTGACGTTGGGTGAAGCTGCGACCGGAACCAAGAAGCGGGTCGAAGTCCGCAAGCAGGTGCCGTGCAGTATGTGTGACGGGACCGGATTGGCGCCTGGTAGCCAACCGACCACCTGCGGCCAGTGCCGCGGTCACGGCCGGGTGCGGCAGGTCCGCCAGACGTTGCTCGGGCAGATGGTCACCGAGACCGCCTGCCCCGTCTGCAGCGGGCAAGGGAC
>JAUVBS010000099.1 GCA_030591105.1 bacterium
AGGATGACCACGGCCGGCGCGGGGACGGCGCGGGGACGGCGCGGGGACGGCGCGGGGACGGTGCGGGGGATGTCGCGGGGCCGGCGTGCAGCCGGTGGGAGGTCGGAAAAAAGACCCCCCGGGGGGTTCTCGGCGGGCGGCCGCTGCGTGCTGGTATCGCTTCGATAGACTGTTTCGCAACTATCTTGTAACTAGCATAAATAATTAGTATTTATCTCGATTTACCCCTTGCGGTATTTGCCTTATGTTCGTATATTAAAAGGGAGTCCTCCCACCATCTCAACCGGGAGGATTCCCATGTCCCAGATACCCGCCGTACCCTACGCCCCGCACCAATCCGCCGCCAAGGTTCACGCTTCGCTTCGCCGTTCTTTGGCCGCCATGGATATGGCTCACCAATGCGCTGTCCTGTGGTTCGGCGAGATCATGCGTCGTCGCCTTTTCCGCGACCTGGGCCATAGCACCATCAACCAGTACGCGAAGCAGGAGCTGGGCTTTTCCACGTCTCGGACCGGAGACTTCATCCGTCTGGCTCGTCAATTGGATAATCTACCCGCGGGGCGCGAAGCGGTCGCTACCGGCCAACTCGGTTACACCAAGGCGCGGGAGATTGTCTCGGTAGCCACGCCCGAGACCGAGGCTTGCTGGCTCGAGGTCGCGAAGGGGACGCGTAAGGAGTTGGTCCATGAGGTGAAGAAGGCCAAAAGAGCTGCGAGGGTGGACCCGGCCCAGGGGGAGTTGTTGCCGGTGGCGCCGCCGGTGGTCGGGCCGCGGGAACTGCCGGTACGCTTCGCGGTGGACTTGACGCCTGAGCAGGAGGCGAGGCGGGCAGCGCTTGTTGAACGGCTGCACAAGCTGGGAGGCGTGCCGACTGGACGTGCAGAATTGATGTTGGAAGCGTTGGCAGCGCTAGTCGAAGTGAAGGAGGAAGAGACCGCGGCGGCGGTGGAGGTTGAAGAGGTAGCGGATATCGCGGATGTTGCGGATGTTGCGGATGTCGCGGATGTCGCGGACGGTGCTGGCACCGGGACCGATCCCACACACCGCGCCGCGAAAAGAACCCCCCGGGGGGTTCTCCGCAAGTCCCCCAAAAAGACCCCCCGGGGGGTTCTTGCCCACCGACCGCCAGTGCAGATCCACGTCCACGAAGACAGAGCGACAGGACGGATGACGGTCCAGACCGATGCCGGAGAACGAGAGCTGGGGCGGTCCGATTCCGAAAGGATGCGCTGCGACGCCGCTGTCTGTGAACACGGTGGCCGGAACACGACGACGATTGCGCCCCGCGTGCGCCGGGAAGTAATGGCAAGAGACCGGCACCGTTGTCGGGCTCCTGGTTGCGGACGAACGCGGTTTCTCGAGGTCCATCACATCGTGCCGCGACAGCGCGGAGGATCGAATCTGCCGGAGAACTTGGTGACGCTCTGTGGAACGTGTCATCGGTTATGGCATGAGAGGGGAAGTGGGGCGGCGGTTGAGGTGCCGAGGGAAACATCAGTGGGATCGCGGGATTCGACGCCGTGAAGGCCGGACTTTCGGTTGTGGTATCGAGGGCCAAGGAGTGGTTCGCCGGACGAGCCCGATGATACCTGCCCATTAGAATCGGACTGATCAGAGTTGGACCGAACAGAATCGGACCGAAACAAATCTCCTTGTTCACACAACCGAGCGATCTCCTGAGGCCCGATCTACGGTCGTTCCGCGGGGGTGTGATGACGTTGTCGATCCGTGCTACGAGCTCGGCTTTTGCGGCTTTGCGAGGCGCAGCCGAAGAGACGTGAAAAATATGCTTTTTTAACTTGACTGGTTCAAGTACTTGAATTATTAAAGTTCAGTCGTTGGTCAAGCGAGGTCCTGACCACGGAAGGGAAGGATCCTCACCGACGACACCGATAAGATCTGCTGCGTAGGTTGATGCCGGGTCCTGATGGAGCAACGGCGGAAGCCGAGGACCCCCGAGTCGGGGTCGGGGAGGGATCCCCGAACGGCGAGGGGGGCGGAAGACTGGTCCTGGGTGCCAGCCGCCCCCCGACAACCTCCCACTGGTGAACGGAATCACCGGAGGCGTCGGGCGCGCTCCGCCCGCGCGACGCGCGAGATCGAAGCGGGAAGAGGCAAAGGAAGTCTTCTCCCGTCGGCGTGGGGCCGGATGCCCATCGCATCGTGCGGCGCCTCCGGCCCCCTCAAATAGCGCCAGATCGCGAGACGCCCGGCAAGGAGGCCACAGGGCGTGTCTGGATCATCCCTTACCGCCACCGGCGGCGGGCACACGCCGTTGTCGCCGCTGATCCACGGCCGCGTGCGGCTCCTGGTACTCTCGTACCTGGTAGCAGCCACGGCTCCGGTGCCGTTCACCGAATTGCGCGCGCATTGGGGTCTGACCGATGGCACCCTGTCGGTCCATCTCTCCCGTTTGCAGCAGGGCGGGATGATCTCCCTCGAGAAACGGTTCGTCAATAAACGGCCCCAGACGCTCGTACACTTGACGGACGAGGGCCAGCGTCGATTCACCGCTTATGTTCAACAGTTGAAGGAGATTGTACCAGGGCTGGATTAGCCTGGACGATTCACGAATCACCCGGGTTAGACCAGGTTGTGAATCGCCCGGCCAAGCGTCCTGCCAAGCGTCCTGCCAAGGGTCCAGTCAAGCGCCCGACGTCGAGATCAGCGCGTTTGCACGTTGGCTTTGGTGCTTCCGCTCACCGGAACCGTTCGGTCCCCGTTGCCGTCCCACCAATGCACCAGGCCGGTCTCGAAACGGTCGAGCGGGAAGTCCTCGTTGCGCGGTACCACGCGAATGGTGAAGCCGCGTCGTCCGGAACGTCGGCAGGGGATCTCACCCGTGAAGACAGTGCCATTGTCTTGTGCGTCGCCGGTCGGTACCATGGTTGTCGTCTCGCCGTCCTGGATTTCACTTTCGGTGTTCAACAGTCCGAAGTAGATCTCCACCAGCACGTCGCTGGTCGACAGTTCACCCAGCTCGAGCGTCACGGCCACCGGTAGTCTGGAGCCCATGGGATACGCTTCGTCAGTGCCGCCGGATACCTCGACGATGCGAACCTTCTGCCAGTGCTTGCCCACAAAAGTCCGCCATTCGGCGAGTTGGTGGGCGCCCGCCTTCTCGTCGGCACACAGACGGTCCAGATTGTAGAAGCAGTGGATGTAGAAACGCTTGGTGTACTCTTCGGCCATGCGGTTGGTGTTGAATTGGGCGCTGACCGTCCGCATGCTGTTCTTCATGATATGGGTCCACTCCCGCGGGACGTCGTCGCTGCCGCGGTCGTAGAACAGCGGGACGATCTCGTTTTCCAGCAGATCGTACAGCGCCGTGCTCTCGACTTCATCCTGGTAGTTCTGATCGTCATATTCCTCGCCGGCGCCGATGGCCCAGCCGTTGTCACCCTGGTATCCTTCGCACCACCAGCCATCGAGGACCGACAGGTTGATGCCGCCGTTGACCGGTACCTTCATGCCACTGGTGCCGCTCGCTTCGAGTGGCCGGCGCGGAGTGTTGAGCCAGACGTCGACGCCCTGGACCAGATAGCGTGCGACCTCGATGTTGTAGTTCTCTATGAAAGCGATGCGTTTGCGGAACTCCTCGCGCTGGGCCAGGTGGATCAACTGGCGGATCAACTCCTTGCCGGGATGATCCTTCGGGTGCGCCTTGCCGGCGAAGACCAGCTGCACTGGCCGCTCCGGATCATTGAGAATGCGGCTCAGACGCTCTGGGTCGCGCAGGATCAGCGCGGCGCGTTTGTAAGTGGCGAAGCGACGGCCGAAGCCGATGGTCAACGCTTCTGGGTCGAGCACTTCCGAGGCGCGGGCGATCCAGGCGCGGTGGGCACCGCGGCGGCTCAACTGCTGCTTCAAGCGTCCACGCACGAAGCCGACCAATCGTTCGCGCATCCGCTCGTGGCCACGCCAGAGTTCCGCGTCGGGGATGTTGTTGACCCGCTCCCAGACCATTTGGTTGGTCGGTTCCTCGTACCAGCGTGGGCCGAGGTAGCGTTCGTAGAGCTGGGCCATTTCCGAGCATTGCCAAGTGCGGGTGTGGATGCCGTTCGTTACGTAGGTGATCGGAATCTCTTCGACCGGTACGTCGGGCCAATTCTGCTGCCACATCCGGCGCGACACGTGGCCGTGCAGCTCGCTGACACCGTTGGTGAACTGACTCAACCGCAATGCGAGGACCGTCATGCAAAAGGTTTCGTTCCTGTTGGTCGGGTCGTGGCGGCCGAGGGCAAGCAAACCGTTGATACCGATCCCCAACGTGTCGGCCAGGCCGGCCAGGTAGTTGCGTATCAGATCGGGATGGAAGTAGTCGTTGCCTGCCGGTACAGGGGTGTGGGTGGTAAACACGTTGCTCGCCCGTACCAGCTCGAAAGCCACGGCATAGGGGAGGTCGTGTTCACTCATTAGATTTCTGATACGCTCGAGGGAGAGGAACGCCGAGTGTCCTTCGTTCAAGTGGCAGACTGCCGGCTCGATTCCCAGCGCCTTCAGCGCTTTCACACCGCCGATACCGAGCAAGATCTCCTGACGAATACGCAGGTCGGTGTCGCCTCCGTAGAGCTTGCCGGTCAGCTCGCGGTCCTCGAGCCGGTTCTCCCGCAAGTTCGCGTCGAGTAGAAAGAGGGGAACGCGGCCCACCTGCACCCGCCAGATCCGTATGTGCACCGTCCGGCCCGAGTAGTCCAGCGCGATGGTCACCGGGTGGCCTTCGGCGTCGCGTTCGATGGTCATCGCCATGTTGTAGAAGTCGTTGACCGCGTAGTCCTCTTGCTGCCAGCCGTCGTGATTGAGGTACTGGCGGAAGTAACCGTACTGGTAGGCGAGTCCTACCCCGACCAACGGCAAGCCGAGATCGCTGGCGGACTTCAGGTGGTCGCCGGCGAGGATACCCAGACCGCCGGAGTAGAGCGGTAGACATTCGTGCAGTCCGAACTCGAAAGAGAAATAAGCGACACTGCGCTGTCCGAGGTCGGGGTGCTCGGTGTCGTACCAGGAGGCGAGTGTCAGGTAGCGGTCCAGATCTCCCTGGACCCGCTCGAGGTGGGCCAGGAATGCTGCGTCGCGCATCAGTTCGGACACCCGCTCGGCCGATAGGCTACCGAGCACGGCGACGGGGTTGTGACCCTTCTCTTCCCACTGATCCGGATCGACACGGCGTAGCAGGGAGATCGCCTCGGGGTTCCAGGTCCACCAGATATTGCGCGCGATGTCGAGCAGCGGCTGCAGCTTCTCCGGTAGGCTGGGTGTGACGACGAATTTCTTGATCTGGCGCATGAACGTCTCCCGTTTAGTCGCTGCGGTCGCTGCGGTCGCTATGGTCGTTGCTGTCGCTGCCACGCTCGTTCGGCTTGGTGTCAGAAAAGCCGCGGGGCGATCACGCGGGGGCGAGTACCCAGCGTGTGACCCTCGAGGCGCAAGAGCATCGCCTTGAGCGACATCCCACCACCGAAGCCGACGAGGTTTCCGTCCGCGCCGATGACCCGGTGGCAAGGGACCACGATCGGCACGGGATTCGCGCCGGTCGCTTGGCCCACCGCGCGGGCGGCGCCAGGCTTACCCACTGCACGAGCGATCTGCCGGTATGCGCGCAGCTTTCCGTAGGGAATCCCTTGCAACTTGCGCCACACGCTCAACTGAAAGTCGGTGCCACGCAGGTCGACCGGAACGGAAAAAACTTTCCGCTTACCGCAGAAATACTCACCCAGTTCCTGGATCAGTGGTGCAAACCAGGTATCGTCCTCTTTCGCACGGACTTTCGGTGGATTTGCCGCCCCTTCTGCACGGGATGCGCCATCGTTGCCCAGCAGGCGACCTTCGGTGCGGAGTTGCTCGAGCAACGCCCGCAACTGGGTACGGTATTCGTACCCCTCGTGGAGGAACTGTAACCGTACTAGCCCGCGATCGCTCGCCAGCGCTAGCATGGGACCGACGACGGTCAATAACAGTGTGTGGCGCATTTCCATGACTACCGTCCTCGTTCCGCTGGTCAGACCGCCCTTTCTCTGGGCGGGATGTTAGCAGATAATGCCAAAGGCGCAAAGCTGCGGTGATGACACTGTCGTAGCCGGCGATGCGGACTGTCACGGCTGGGCGGACTGTCACGGCTAGGCGGACTGTCACGGCTGGGTGGACTGTCACAGGATCAGCCAAAGCTCGGAGGAGGGGTATGTCGGTCGTCAGTGACCATCCGGCCTGGCAGGTACCAAACATCCTGGACATCCGGCCGGCCGAGCCGTTTACCGCGGGGCATCTCCGCGGTGCGACGTCGCTACCGCTGGAGGCGCGGGGCGACTGGCCCGGTGCCGCGGGGTTGACTTCCAGTTACCTCGCGGCGGTGCTGCCGTCGTATCTGTTGCCGCCGGGCTACGAGCCGCTGGCGGTGGTGGCTTCGGACCTGGCGACGGCTCAGCGAGTTTGCGCGCTCCTGGCCGAGCGCGGTCGGCTTGATTTGGCAGCCTGGTCACTGGTGGCGGATGAGGTGGCATCGTTGCCCACGGAGTTGATCGCTACTGGTCCGAGCGATCGCCGTTTGTGGCGGCCACCGGCCTTCCTGACCGAGTGGGCCCACCTGTTACCGCCGCCCGCGGCCGGCGAGGTGCTCGATCTGGCCTGCGGGAGCGGTCGGTCGGCGGTGTGGCTGGCGCAGCGCGGGTATCGGGTCACCGCTGTCGACCGGTTGCCGACCGCTCTGGCCCGCGGCCGGCAGCTCGCCGACAGCTGCGGGGTGAGTTGCCGATTCGAGGCCGCGGATCTGCGGGACAGCTCCCAGGTGCCGCCGGGGCCGTGGGCGGTGGTCCTGATGCTACGTTACTTGCAGCGGGATCTACTGGCGAGTTTCGGCGATCTGCTCGCTCCGGCGGCGGTGGCGGTGGTACGTACCTTCCGCCACGCCGGGGGGTTCGACGGCAAACCGAGCCGACGTCATCGGCTCGCTCCCGCCGAACTGCCGGGCTATTTCCCTTGCGGGCAATTCACGCTGCTGGTGTATGAAGAAAACCACGACCCCGATGGTCGTCCGGCCGCCGGGGTCGTCGCGCGCCGAGAGGGCGGATCATTTCAGTAGCAGTAACTTCTGCGTGTCGATGCTTTGTTCTGTTTCCATCACCAAGAAGTAGGTACCCGAAGAGACCGGCGCGGGCGGCACGGGTACTACGGCACGAGGAGCGAAGGGCGCGCGTCCGAGGTGGCAAGGGAC
>JAUVBS010000043.1 GCA_030591105.1 bacterium
GTGGGTGGCGACGTGGCTGTTGGCGACCAGGTAAGCGACCTCAGGCGAGGCCTCCCGGCACAGCCGGAAGCGACTGACCGAACGGGAGCGCACGCGTCGTGATCGAGTTCGACGACGCGCTGGACACGGTTCTGCGTCGATCCCGGCCGCTACCGCCGGTGAAGGTCGCGCTGGCCAACGCCGCGGGCTGGTTCACGGCGCGCGCCGTGACGGCGCGTTTTCACTCTCCTCGTTTCGATCAATCCGCCATGGACGGCTACGCCGTTCGGGTTGCCGACGTGGCCGCGGCCACCGCCAGCGCACCCGTATCTCTGCGCGTTGGCGATGTGCTCCGGGCGGGGTCCGGCCGCCGACCGACTTTACGTTCAGCGTCCGCTGTCCGTGTGTATACGGGCGCGCCGTTACCTGGCGGTGCCGAAGCAGTGGTGATGCAGGAGTATTGTCGCGAAGCAGCGGATTCGGTCCTGGTGATGCGAGCGGTGAAACCGGGGGAGAATGTCCGTTACCGCGGCGAGGAGTACCGGCGCACTGAGCGCTTGCTTGCGCCTGGCACACGGATCACGCCGCCGGTCCTCGGGTTACTGGCGACGCAGGGACGGGACGAAGTGTGGGTGAGGGAGTCGCCCCGCGTCAGCGTGATCGCCGTTGGCGATGAGCTTGTGCCGGCCGGCCAACCGCTCGGACCAGGACTGATCCAGGAGAGTAATGGACCGGCGTTCGCCGCGGCGCTCGGGACGATCGGGACGATCGGGATCCGCGATTGCCACCACGTACTGGTGCCCGACGACGAATCGGCGATCCGTCGTGCGGTCGCCACGGCGTTACGTCGCTCGCAAGTTGTGATCACTGTCGCGGGTGTTTCGGTCGGGGACTACGATTTCGTTGCCGACGTGACCGAGCGTCTCGGCGTCCGCCGTGAATTCTGGAAGATCGCCGTCAAACCCGGTAAACCGGTCCTGTTCGGCACCTGGCGTGGTGACCCGCAGACCGGTGCCCGCAGGCAGCGGACACTATTTTTCGGCATACCGGGTAACCCCGTCTCGGCATTGGTGACTTTTCACCTGCTCATCAAGCCGGCGCTGTTGAGCATGGCGGGTGCCGCCCAGGCCGTACCCAATACGGTGGCGGCCAAGCTGACTGAACCGTACCGCAAGAGCCGTGGTCGGCGTCATTTCCTGCGGGGCCGGCTCGATCTCTCGACAGTGCCAGCGACTGTCACGCCACTCGCGGCACAGGGCTCGCACATGCTTGGTGGTTTGGCCGACGCCGATTGTCTGATCGATCTGCCGGCTGACGCCACACGGTTGCGCGCCGGACAGACTGTAGCGGTTTGGCCGCTGCCTTGGGGCGGGTGACGGATTCAATCCGTGGTCAGCCGATCAACTGCTTCACCTTCGCGAGCAAGGCGCTTTCGTCGAACGGTTTTTCAAAGTATCCGTCGGGGTTCTTTACCTGTTTGGCACGCTCGATGAATTGCTTGAACTCGGCAGCTACGCCGGTGATCATGATGACGGGAATCTCCGCGGTTTCGGGCGATCGCTGGAGGTTCCGGAACATCTTGATGCCGGATTGATTGTCCATGCTGATGTCCAGCGTGATCAGGTCGACACTTTCCGATTTCGCCAGGTCTAACCCCTTCTCGCCATCAATGGCGTGGACGGTCTCGTACCCGTGGTCTTCGAAAAATGTCGTCAACCAGACCCACTGATCCTCTTCGTCCTCGACCACCAAGATCTTTTTCTTGTCAGCCATCGTCACCCTTCTTGTGGTGCGCATTTCCATCGCCGTTGCCGCCGACAGACCGTGAGATTCGGCAACGTTCCTTTGCCTGGGCACGACTTGCCCAAGGGTCAGAAGTATAGGTAGCACGCGGAGCCCGCGTCCACCAGAGATTGACCGACAGCCTAGCCACGCCATCTCCGGTGATGAATCCCCCTGCTACTGCCTGCATTGCAACCCGTTACGACGTCGGTCCTCATCCGATCCCGATAAATTCAGAGTAAATTTACCTGTAATTAACTGTATAAAAACCCCCTTATATCCCAGGATTTTCCTAGACTATTGCCGTGTATCCTGGCATTGTTAATATACAAACAACCAACAGGTCTTCGCTCGATCTCGGGTGACAAGATGAACATACCCTCGGCCCAGGAGAAACACAGGATGGTCGTCAAGAAGATCGGGGACAAGGTGATCCGGCTCGTGATGGGAGACATCACCGACCTGGAGGTCGCTGCGTTCGTCTACGACATCACGGCGGACGCGAAGCTCGGATCCGGGTACGGCTCGGCCATCACGACGCGCGGCGGCAAGGTGGTCCAGGAAGAGCTCGACGCCATCGGTAGTTGCCCCACCGGCGAGGCGATTACCACGACCGCCGGCAAGTTGAAGGCCGGGCGCATCATTCACGTCAACGGTCCTAAATTCCACGAGCCAGGTACCGAAGATAAGCTCCGGCAAACGACGGTCGCCGCCCTGCAGCTCGCAGAGAAGAACGGCATTACCCAGCTGGCGTTTCCGCCGGTGGGTACAGGACTCTATCAGGTACCGCTGGCTGTGTGTGCCCGGGTCATGATCGATACGGTTGCGGAGCACCTCGCGAATAACTCGAGTGTCGAAGAGGTCATCTTCGTCGCTCTCGATACGCGGGAGTTCGAGCCTCTGGCAGCGGTGTTGCAAGGAGGTGCGTGAGATGGAAGCACATGGTGTCCACTATGCCATCGAGGTCATCCATTGGGTTGCCCTTGGTGTGATGGCTCTGGTCTATGTACTCCGCCTGCTCTGGCTATTCAAATTCAAGAATTTTCGGGATCGGCAGGCGCCGGGTGAAAATGGCGACACCACGAATTGGCCGGCTCTGTACTCACTCGGTAACGTCGTCATGCCTTGGGCCATGGAGAGCACGCGCAAGCGACCGTTCTTCTACGTGACGTTCGTGATCTTCCACCTCGGGGTGGTTGCCGGGATCTTCCTCGCGTTTATCAGTTCGCTGAACCGACCGTTCCTCGAGGAACCGGTCGTCGCGAGTATCTTCATGATCATCCTGGCCGCGGCGTTCTTGGTGTCCGTGGGCCGGATACTGCGACGGCTCTTGCGCCCCGTGATGCGTCTGATCAGTACACCGGATGACTACTTCTGTCTTTCGCTGCTGACGGTGTGGTTCGGCAGCGGAGTTCTGGCCGAAGCCCACATCAGTGGACATCTGCATAGCGAGTGGTATCTAACGATCTACCTCGCTCTGACCAGCTTTTTCCTGCTTTACGTTCCGTTCTCGAAGATCTCCCACTACCTGTACTATCCCTTCACTCGCTTTTGGATCGGCCAAACACTCGGTCACCGAGGTAGCATGCCGGCGAGTAGGGGTTGAGAGGGGACACCGTGAGTACCGAGGTCGAGTCCTACAAGATCCAGAAGATGGTCGAGCTGCTGGCTCCGAAGCTCACACGGCAGGTCGTCGGTTCCTTGGTGGGTTGCGTCCACTGCGGAATGTGTCACGAAACCTGTCACTACGTGATGACCCACCCGGACGACCCGAAGATGACTCCGTCGTACAAGGCGGACCAGCTGCGTAAGCTCTTCAAGCGGCACTACGATTGGACCGGAAGAGTCTTTCCGGGTTGGGTCGGTGCGAAACCGCCGACCAGAGACGTGGATCTGGACGAACTGAAGGACATCGCTTTCGGCACCTGCACCAACTGCCGCCGCTGCACCTTCAACTGCCCGATGGGGGTCGACACGGCCACCCTGAACCGCATCATGCGCGGTCTGTTGACCCAGGTCGGTGTGATGCCCGAAGGCGTCCGCGTGGTCAGCAAGGATACCTGGGAACTCGGCAACCAGATGGGAGTGCTCAAAGAGGACTATGTCGAGACGCTGGAATGGCTCTCCGAGGAACTGGTCATGGAGCTCGACGACGAGCGGGCCACCATTCCCATCGACAAGGTAGGGGCCAACATCGTCTACACCATCAATCCCCGCGAGGTGAAATACGACCCCCGCACCATCAGTGAAGCGGCGCTCATTTTCTACGCGGCCGCCGAGGACTGGACCATGCCCTCCTGGGGCTGGGACCAAACCAACTTCGGGCTGTTCTCCGGGGACGACGCCATGGGCGCCGCATCGTACCGGCATCTCCAGGAGAAGAACGCCGAGCTAGGTAGCCAGCGTCTCGTGATCTCGGAGTGCGGACACGGCTACCGCTCCACCCGCTGCGAGGGGCCGAACTGGTCCAAGACGGATCAGGATTTCGTCATGGAAAGTTCGGTCATGACCATGCTCCGGTACATCAAAGAAGGCCGGATCGTGGTGGACAAGACCAAGAACTCGGATCCGGTGACCTTCCACGACTCGTGCAACAACGCGCGGAGTTGCGGCTTCTACGAAGAGCCGCGGGAGTTGCTGAAACTCGTCTGTACGGACTTCCAGGAAATGTATCCCAACCGGACGGAGAACTACTGCTGTACGGGCGGCGGTGGCGCCATGTCCATGTCCGAATACACACCGCGCCGTCTCGTATCGGCGAAGGTCAAGGCTGACCAGATCGCAGAGACCGGTGCCAAGGTCGTCGTGACCTCTTGCCATAACTGTGTGGACGGTCTCGGTGACCTGATCCGGCACTACAAGCTCGACTGCCAAGTGAAGCAGTTGGTCCACCTGGTTGCGAACGCTCTAGTACTGGAGGAATGCGCCATCAGTAAGATCCCGAAAGAGAAGCCGGTACCGGAGCCGGTGCCGGAACCGGTGCAAGAGCCGGTGGTGATACCGGTCGAAATTCCCGCCGATCGCGTCAAGATCGCGGATGCCCTGTCGGGTCGGCGTATCCTGATCGTGGAAGACGAAGAGGATACCCGGATCTTCCTGGCCACGCTCTTACAGGACGCCGGTGCTGTTACCCTCGAGGCGGTCGACGGCGATGAGGCCATCGCCACCGCCAGGGCTGAAAAGCCGGATCTGATCACCCTGGACCTGTCCATGCCCGGTAAGGACGGCGTCGAGGCGTTCATCGAGATCCGCAACGATCCTGACATCCGAGACATTCCGGTTTGCATCGTCACGGGACACCCGGAATTCCGGAAGGTCATCTACGATCGTCCTGTCCGGCCACCGGAGGGATACATGGACAAGCCGGTGATCGAAGAGGACCTGGTCGCCAACTTGCGGCGCATTCTCGAGACAAGCAGAGCCGAGGGAAGCTGAGAAGGGGGATCTCGGGACTCGGAACAAAGGAGGAGGCATGTCTGAACGTTTCGAGAAATACTTCGAACAGATGCCGTGCTACCTCTCCGTACACGATCGCGATTTTCTGATCACCGAAGGCAACCAGCGATTCCGTGAGGACTTCGGCGATCGCATCGGCGAACCGTGTTACGAGATATATAAAGGCCGCGATGAGATCTGCCCGGACTGCCCCGTAGAAAAGACCTTCGCCGACGGACTAAGCCACAGCAGCGAGCAAATGCTGACCACCCGCGCGGGTGTCGAGACTCCGGTCATGGTGCACACGACACCGATCCAGGATCAGAGCGGTGAGGTCGTGGCCGTGATCGAGATGCACACCGACATCCGCAAGGTCAAGGATCTCGAGAATCAGCTGCAACAGAGTCAGAGACGGCTGGCCAGACTCTTCGAGATGGTGCCTTGTTACATCTCAGTCCAGGGCCCCGACTTGGTGATCCAGCACGCGAACCGCGCTTTCCGCGAGACCTTCGGCCGCGCGGTCGGTGACCACTGCTATCGGGTCTACAAGCATCGTCAGGAACAGTGCCTGGTTTGTCCGGCGAGGGCGGTGTTCGCCGATGGGAAAGCTCGCGAGCACGAGGAGGTCGTCACGACCACCGATGGACGCAGGCTGAATGTCCTGTGTAACACTGCACCGATCACCAATGCGGACGGCGAGGTGGTCTCTGTCATCGAACTGTCCACCGACATCACCCAGATCCGTCAACTCCAGGACCAGCTGACCTCGATCGGCCTGCTGGTCGGATCCATCTCGCACGGTATCAAGGGACTACTGAACGGCCTGGCCGGCGGGATCTATCTCGTCAACTCAGGCTTCGAGAAGGACGACCAGGCTCGCGTGACGAAGGGCTGGCAGATGGTCCAGCGCAATGTCAACCGGATCCGCTCGATGGTCATGGACATCCTCTACTACGCGAAAGACCGCGACCTGGATATCGCGGACATCGACGTCGCGGAGCTTGTGAGTAGCTTCGGCGGACTCCTCGAGAAACGGGCTACCGACATGGATGTCGCGCTGTCGTGCACATCGGCGCCCGGCGTGGGCAGTTTCCCTGGCGACGACAAGGCGATCCGGGCGATGCTGCTGAACATCCTGGAGAATTCCCTGGAAGCCTGCCGCGGCGATTCGAAAAAGAGTGACCACTGGGTCAAGTTCACCGCCCGCCGGGCTGCTCCCTGGCTGATCTTCGAGGTGGAAGACAACGGGATCGGCATGGACCAGGAGACCCGGGAAAAGATCTTCTCGCTGTTCTTCTCATCGAAGGGCATCGCCGGAACCGGTCTCGGACTCTTCATCTCCAACAAGATCGTCGACAAGCACGGCGGGACCATCGACGTCGATTCGCAACCACAACGCGGCACACGCTTTTTGATACGTCTGCCGCTGGAGGCCCGCCCGAGCACACGTCCAGCCGAGGAAGTGAACACGACGCGATCATTGAACCTGGAATCGGAAGAATCGTGACGCTACCGAAGAAGATCCTGGTCGTTGACGACGATGCCGACACGGTCGAGTATCTCACCACTTTTTTGGGTGATCATGGATACGAAACCGCAGCCGCGAGCGATTCGCGTAGCGCCCTCACGGTTTTACAAGACTTCGCGGCCGATACCATCCTGGTCGACGTCCTGATGCCCGGCCGGTCTGGACTGGACCTTCTGGTCCAGTTGCGCCGAGACCCGCGTTGGCAAAACGTTCCCATCGTCGTCGTGACCGGTAGCGACAAGATTCTCGAAGACGATTGCCAATCTTACCTCGGCTCGCACCAGGGCATTCGCGGACCGGACGGCGTCTTGGGCAAACCGGTTGACCCGGCGGCGCTGTTGGCGGTGGTGGGCCACATCATGTCTGAGGCCGAGTAATGCGGCGTCTACCGCCGGTATCAGCTAGAGTGCTGAAGTCCGAGTTTACGGAATTCGGAAGGGAAGAGCGGTGAAGCTAAACACCAGGGCGCGCTATGCGCTGACGGCCATGGCGGCCATCGCGCGAAGCAGCGAACAGGGCACTCCGGCCAGCGTGCGCAGTCTGGGCGAGCGGACTCAGATCTCGCCTTATTACTTGGGGCACCTGCTGACTCAGCTTGTCGAGAACGGCCTGCTGCGCAGCCTGCGCGGGCGCCGCGGGGGCTACCTGCTCGGCCGGCCGGCCGGTGAGATATCCGTTGGGCAGATCGTCGCCGCGGTACTCGGACCGGTCAACATCATCGAATGCATTGCCCGACCGGAGGCGTGCGTCCTGTCGGAGATCTGCCACTGTCGTGAACTGTACGAGGCGCTCAACCGTCAGATCGCCCAGGTTCTGGACAAATTCTCGCTCGCCGACCTCGCCTGCCAGGAGCGGATCACCGCCGACGAGATCGCCGCGCTGATCCGCACGCACGAGAGCAGCGGCAGGCTGGCGCCGGGGCAGAACCCCGTGCCGTGCCGGTCGATGGGTGTGCCTTCCTGAGTCGCGAAAGGTGCTCGCCGGATGCGCCGAATCTACCCGTCCAACCCGACCTCACCTACCCCAGCGCCTCGACTTCTTCGGTGAACACCAGGCCCGCGTTTTCCAGCTCGCGCAGGATCGGTACGTAGATCGCCGGGTGGGTGGGGATGTGGCAGCCGGTCAGCGGTAGCTCACCGGTGAGCCGCAGCTTCGCGGCGATGGCGGCGGGCAGTCCCACCGTGCGGGCCATGGCCGTGGGGCCGCCGGGTTCGCCGCGGTCGACCAGTGTCGCGGTGATCTGCTCACGCCGGTCCCCGTCGTCAGGATAGCGCACCGTGAACCGATGGTGCAGAATGACCATGTCGCTGTTCTCGGGGTTGAGTTGCAGCTTACGGTTCAACAGAGCGGTCATGGCCAGCGACGCAGTGTCGCCGGCGACGCCGGTCGGTTCGTCGGAGAAGAGCCCCAGCCAGCGCAGGTTCTTGATGATGCCGCCGGTGGGGCTGATATGCAGGAAGTTGGCGACTCGCGAGGCGAGATCATCGCCGGCGACCTGGGTCGGCAGGAACATGTCCACCAGTTCGGCCCAGGTCCGGTCAGCAAGGTCCGGGATGCGCATGGTCTCGTTAGGCAGGCCGAGGGCGACAATTTGCGACCAGGTTTCGCTGAAACCCGGGTAGCGGATGGTGCCGCGGATCATCGACTCGGCTTGTCCGATTCCGTAGGTCTCGCGGTACGAGAGCCCATCGCGGTTGGGGTAGGCTTCCATGGTACCTACCCCGGGTACCTCGACGCTCCAGGTGTTCTGGAACAGGTGGTGGTACGGCACGATGCGTACCTTGCCGTTATCCAGGAACTGGGCACCCTTCTCGCCCGCCATCACCACGTTGCGCGGATTCCAGGTGATGACGTAGGCGAATGGATTGTCGATGGTGTCGGGCGCCGGCAAGCCGCCGCCATACGACTCGTAACCGGTGACGACGCCGCCGTCGTTATGGATGCGATCGATCACCGCCATGGTCGACATGTGGTCGATGCCGGGGTCGAGGCCGACTTCGGTCAGAATCAACAGTCCCTTGCGCACGGCGTCCTGTTCGAGGTCGCGGATCCGGTTGTCGCGGTACGAGACCGAGATCATGTCACGCGCGTGGTGGATGCAGTCCCAAGCCACCAGAGCCTGAAAGGTCGGTGCAAGCAGGTTCACCACCAGATCCGACTGTTCGATCTGGGACGACAGCAACTCCGAGTCGTTGACATCGAACTGCAGAGCCTGCCCGCGCGCATGGTCTTGCACGCGGGCCGCCGCAGCTTGCAGATCGTAGTCGCCGACGGTGACGAACCAGTCGTGCTGCTCTGCGTGCTCCAGCAGATACGAGATCAGGTACGGCGAGCTGGCGCCGGCGCCGAGCACGAGTATGCGCTTCATCTTGACCCTCCGCTATCGCGGCCACTTGTCGGGCGGCTAGAAGAAGAAGCCGAGTCGTAGCGCCGCCCAGTTGACGTCGCCGGCCGCCTTGTAACGCAACATGGCGTCGAACGGGCCGAGCCGAGCGCCGAGGAACGGGATGATGTCCCACTCGTTCACCTCGGTGGTGAAGTAGCCAACTTCGGCGCCCGCGTACAGGAATGCCAGATTCACCTTACCGCCGGCGGAGAACTCCCAGATGTCGACATCGGGGGTCCCGATCTCTTTCGCCTGAAATGTGTTCCAGCCGAAATCTCCGGTGAGGGTTACGAGCGGAATGAGGGAGTAGTCGAAAGCCGCATGGATACCCCAGCCGGAATCGTATTTGTCGTCGAAATCACCGGTCGGTTGGATCAATGCGAGTGCCACACCGCTGCTCAGACCGGCGACTGCGGGGGTGGTGATGCACGCCGTCACGAAAAGTGCGAGGATGAGGATTCTTTTCATGGACAGACCTCCAGTGTGGGTTGCGTAACCTGGGCCCGATCCTTCCGATCAAATTGTGGCCAATGGTCCGGTTAGAGCAGGTAGTGTGCCAGGCAGTGCCACCGCACTACTTTGTTACCGTGTTACGGTACCACTATGCCGCCGTGCCACTATGCTACGGCGCGGAAGTGTAGGTTATCGCTGCCGGTGCTGCAACGAATTCGTGGTCCGATTTGCCGCCGCCAATCCGTGGATCGCAACGGGGCTAACCCGCCGGTCAAGCGGGTTGCACACGTCGTGCGGCGATCAGTCGATTTCAAATATGCTGTGCAGACCGGCGATCTGAAACACCTCGCTGATA